>DAOLFJ010000376.1:0-4157 GCA_035326365.1 Saprospiraceae bacterium
GGCTTTAATACCTTAACTCAAGCTAACAATATAAACATCACAGCCGATGACATCACTGGTTTCGCAACATTACCACAAGCTACCCGCTTAACCCTGACTGGTGATCTGAATAATTTTGATGCCTTCGCACTGTTGACTACGATATCCGAATCTTTAACCTTACAAACCCAAAGAAGCGACTACAACATCTTTCCTGCATTGCAAAATGTAGAATCTTTAGTAATATCCAACAGTCCAAATTTTACAGGAAATGGCTTTCCCCCAATAGCACAAATCAAAAATTTAGATATCAGAAATTGTAGCTCTTTGGTCAATCTAAGCGGTCTGCTACCTCGTCCCAAATACGGGTCTGTGGTACTCATCAACAACTCATCTATGACTAACCTTGCGGGTTTAGAAACTGTCAAAAACTTAGTCAACTTATCAATTAGCGGCAATTCGAGTCTCACAGATATTCAAGCATTAGACAGTATGCGTATTATCCAAGGCAATCTTTCCTTAGTAAATAATACATCTCTCAACGAATGCTGTGTATTGGCATTTATCATCAATCGCAATAAAGTTTTTGGGTTTATAGATATTTCTGGAAATGCTCATGACTGCGAAGACATTGTCATGGTACTAGAAGAGACCTGCCTAGATTCAGATGGTGATGGTATCGCGGACCCTCAAGACAATTGCCCTTTAGCAAATAATTCAGACCAATCGGATATAGATACAGACGGCGTAGGCGATATGTGCGACAACTGTATCGACATAGCTAACTCAGGACAAGAAGATGATAATGGTGATGGTATAGGTAATGTTTGTCAACCGACCGCAGGCACTGGGTTTATGGATTTGAATGATGCAGATTTATACATTACCAATAACCAACGAGGTGTGATACTTAAAACAAGAAGTGGCAATTGTTATAGAATTAGAATAGACGAAAGTGGAAAGGTATTGAGTATTCCATTACTTCAATGTCCATAATGTTTTGAAAATTCAAATCATATTCAACTTAATATGTCATAACTGTCATCAAAAGATGGTTCAGAATATGATCCTCCCATTGGTTCAAAAAGAACAGAAATTCACCACACAATAGATTTTCTATTGCATAATGCCGGTTAAAAATGACATGGCACAAAAGCATAAGAATAAATCTCCATACAAAGTAGACAAGTTCCTTATCTCTGTAAGTTGGTGTATTGACCGAAATAAATTTAGACAATTTATTTTACACTCATTTTACCCACATTCATTTCTTCCTCAATATGACTGGCTCATGCAGCTTATTTATCATTAATTCCATACTAATCTTTAGTTTTTCATAGTCAGCAGGCAAAAACTCCGTCTGTAAGATCTTAAAATCTGCTACTATATTCAAGGTTTTAATGGTAGGAAGGTAAGAAGATGAATATTTTAAAATCAAATCATTATCTTGCATCACAGCATTTAGATTAGCAGGAGTTTCATATTCGTAACCATCCAGTATTTTGATATTAGCGACATATTTGTATTCCATGGCAAAAGGGAAATCCACATTAGTTTGGCGTACTTTTTCTTTAAATGGATTGTTTTGGAATGGTAAGTGAACAAATGGCTTCACATATATTAAGTCTTGATTTATGATTTCCTTTTTTTGAATCTGTTTTAGCTTCAGTAATTCGTCAGTCATGTCTGCAATATATAATGAATCCAAAACTAAATCATTTTCTACATCAATGGAGTATAAATAGTCTTCGTCACCATGCGAGTTGATGTTAATGATATCTTCGAATGCGAAATAACCTAACTTATTTATTTTAGTTGAATACAAAAAATTATTCTCAGATTGGGTGATGTCTGTTTGGACGATTTGTTTACCTATATTCTTCTGTTTTAGATTGATCCATCTTGGATTGTTTTTAGAAATAACCCAACCCTTATCTTGTAGACATTTGACTGGCAAATTTCCAAATGGCATGCTAGTAGTAGCATCTGATAAAACATCATTTCCGTCTACCTGACTTAATGCGACTACATAATTAAATTGAGAATAATCTGGCAATACTGGATGCAATGTACCATTCCCCCTAGTACTTAAGATTACAGGTACACTGGGTATTCCTACATGGTTAAGAGCAGCAATATAATTTAGATTTATTTCGCCCACGTCCCCCTTTCCATCTGCAAAAAGTTTATCACCTGTTTTTGTAGTCGTGTACGAATTAAGTCCATTAAAACTGACATTTTCGAGAAAATATTGGTGAATTTTTGCAGCCTTTTCTAGATGAGTATCCCTATCTCCAAAGGATATTAATTTGTCAATAAATTTTCCATCACTTATTTTTTTTCCGAATGTTTCACTTTGTAATAACTCAGAATTTATTTCTTCATACGTCTCTGCAAATGTTTGAATAGGTGCATTTGGATAAGCCACAGAAATCAATTGATGCGTTATTCTACCTTTGAAGTCATTGGCATTGGCAGCATAAGGCTCACTTTTGAATGCTGGTATATTCTCATGTACGATCGTTCGCTGAGCATAATTTATATCGTACGTTCGAGAAGCGACTTGCGTTCCTAAATATCCAGTTCCTTCATCTCTTATTTTATACTCAATGGATTTAGCAAGTGTAGAACTTTTATCACTTGTAGGCGTAAAAGGCCCAAAAACACTCATTTGATAAGTGAAATACGCTGGAATTTTTGTTGTAAACTTATTATAAATCACAGGAATATCTTCTTGGATATACCAATCATCTATGTTTTCATAAAAATCAGAAATAAGCATATATTCGTATTCAATTACAGAGCCACTTTGGACATTTGGCATTAAAAAAGTTGCTTTTTTAAAATAATCGTCATATTGCTCGTAAGTAATATTTTCGTCTAATAACTTTGTTTCTATAATCTTATTATGATCTAGATTGTATGTTCTCCCTTTAATGCTTGAGATTTTTACTTGACTTTTACTAGATGATGGGCTGTAATAAAATATTTCGACATTGCTGATATACTCTGCTTCCGCATTAAAAATCTTCACCTGAATTTGCTGCGTCAATTCGGCACGATAACCGTCAGACTCTTTGTAATTGATTTCCCACAATCCAGTTTTATTTGTTATCATAGCGGCAGCTTCTGATTCAATGTCGCAAGACTGCATTTGAAGTAATTCTTTGGAAACTTTTCTGTATTTATATTTCTGTGCATACACATTAGAATGCATCATCATAGAAGAAATTATACATAAAACAGTAATAATTCCCTTTTTCATAATTTTAGTGTGTTTTAACAATTATCTTACAAACAGCAATAAGACTTTTATTTTTCTTTGTCTTTTATTTCCTGACTTAATTTCTTGATAAATTTTAAAAAATCTTCTGGACTTTTAATTACTTCACTTGACACCATATCTTCAAATCTATCAATAAATTCGGTGACTTTATTAAGTTTTGCATCAAGTTTTTCTGGATTTCTAGATGTCCAGTAACCGCCTTCGTCAATCATTTCAAAATCAGAAAAATACTTCCCACTTATGTATCTCAAAAGCTCTATAATTTTCACATGTTGCTCAGCTGTAGTAAATTGTGTTTTTACAGATACAGTATACACCATATCGAGGGGATCAAAATCTTCTGAGTCTTCTGTAAATATTGGGTTAAGTTCTTCATCGTCTAGATTTAACTGCACGGTGATGATCTTTACTTGACCTTCATCGTGTTTTGCAATGATGTCCTTCATCCACGGATTATAAATCCTCCCTTCACTATCAAAAATCAAAGTAACTGGTTCACAATCTTCTGGCGTAAATATCACACCATAATCATCTTCATTTAATGGAGATACAAATTTATCATTAGGATATTCTGTATTTAATACGCTAAATTTCCAATCAAAAACCTTACATATATCCTCTACTTCTTCTACAAATGTATTAAGTTCAGACGCGGAGGTAAGTCTCCCTTTATAATGAAATGATAGACCCATAAAATTCAGATTATTAACAAAGGTAAAAAAAGATATTTGGTAAAAAAGGTAATTAGTAAAAAAATATTAGCTTTTGTTTGATATGATTTATAATTGTTAAGAGTATGTTTAAAAATTTTCTTAGTTGCTGATTAATAGGATATGATTCTGACGATAAAAGAATTAAAGAGTTTAGTGAACTAAACGATGAGATTATTTTG
>DAOLFJ010000045.1:0-22309 GCA_035326365.1 Saprospiraceae bacterium
GCTGCTGATCAAGCTATTGTTTTTTACAATAAACATACCTTGGAGATGAAACAAATGCCTGATTTAGATATCAGATATATTCAAGAATGCTTTGGATATTCAGGATTGATTGTTTTGACAGACAAGGAAGAACTATCTAATCTATTAAAAGGTGACGATTACAAAGAATATAATATATTATTGATGACTTCTGGTAATTTTGATAAAATGTCTCTAGATTTTTAATACTTTTAGTTCCTTGTAATATTTATAAAGAATTGATTTTAAAGTAATTAATAAAAATAATTAAATCTCCAATCAGAACTAATATAATATAAGTTCACAAGGAAGATTATCCAATAAGGACCTTCCAGAATGTGAGATTGTTATAATTTAAAATTCTCCGTGTTATATTGCTTTAACAAGACAAACATAGGTAGGGAAGTGGTCGCTATAACCACCTTGGTATTTATCAAACGAGAAGGTACGGAATGGATATCCTTTGAACTGCCCTGATGGTTGTACCAGAAAGGCTTTGTTAAAAATATTTGCCTTTAAATAGAAGTAGCCTTGATTCTTTTTGTTAGTGACACCTCTAGATATTACGATCTGATCGAATAAACTCCAAGAATCTCTGTAAGCATTTGAACCCTGTCCCCTTCTGAAAAAATCTTCAAAAGGATTAAACATACCTGTTTTCTTTACATCTTTAATGTTGCCTACTGCTCTTAAATGTGACTTTAAACTCTCATCGGTAGGATCATCGTTTAAGTCACCCATCACAAATATTTTTGCATTTTCATTTAAATTAAATAAAGAGTCTACAACATTTCTGCAAAGTTTTGCCCCACTATTTCTATGAGATGCAGTAATCTCTCCACCTCCTCTAGACGGCCAGTGATTGACCATGACATGGACAGTATCTTGATCTAATAAGCCCTTGACATAAAGCACATCCCTTGTATACCTTCTTCTTCCATCATCGAAAATCATAAGAGGTATTGGTCTGCTATATAATGGAGTGAAATGTAATGGATTATATAACATGCCTACATCGACTCCACGACCATCAGGAGAGTTGTAATGAATGATTTGATAATTTCTATCTTTGATTGTAGGTTGTAATACTAAATCTTCTAGTACTTTTCTATTTTCGATTTCTGAAACACCCAATAAACTGAGCCCAGATTTAGCTTCTGCGATACCTATTTGAGATATCACATACGCCATATTTGCAAGTTTTTCTTGATATTTATCTTCTGTCCAAGACCTAGCACCACCTGGAAGAAATTCTTCATCATTGATCAAAGTGTCATCCACCGTGTCAAAAAGGTTCTCCAGATTATAAAAACCTAAAGTGACAATTTTCATTTTTTTATCTTCTTTCTGAGCATTTAGAACATTTAGAAAAGTTAAAAATGAAATGAAAAGGACTATTATTCTGGTCATTAAAGTGGATTTAGAGCCGCAAAGATAGTTGGTTTTGGTTCGTTTTCATTGGAATTTTTAAAAAATAATTTTTACTTAACTAAAGGCTTGGTTTCGAAATTTTAGTACGTAAAGATTTAATTTTTATAAACTATACCTTTTGAAATGTTATAATTTTACTTATTGGTTTGCAATTATCTTTAAGTGTCCTAAATGATGCATACAATGCCATGCATATAAGGCAGAAGCCTCTCGCAAGGTAAAGAATTTATTTAAATCTGGGTGATGATATCCTTTTTGCCAGTCATCATGAGATAGACTGGACATAATAATACTCCATTTTTGATGGACACCATTGAGTATATGAATGGCTGACGAAATAGGAAGTGAATAGTCTGTTAAATTAGCAAATAGATCTTCTTTGTATGTTTTTATAACTGGTCGATTTTCTGTCAATGACCATTTAAATCTTGTTAAAGCTTGCATGTGGCTATCTGCAAGATGATGAATGACTTGTTTTCCGGTCCATCCATCAGGTCTATATGTTTTAGAAAGCTCTAAATCTGTGAAATTTGTTAATTGGTCTGTCAGTAACAATGGGAAGTTATTTATGGTCTCTATCCATAAACTATATTTATTCTTATCGTCAGAAAAATTAAACTTTCCTATTGGATATTTAAGATGTTCCATATTTCTACTTTATTTGTAAATGATGATAACTGAAAAAAAAGAACCGAATAAGATTTACATCATCATTCGGTTCTTTTAAATTATTGTGATTTTAATAAATCAATTATGCTTTTACAGTTTTAATTTTCTTTTTGCCTTTCATTGTAGAAGCATACTGAAGTGCCTTTTCAAGGTTGACAGTTCCACCCGTAACACTTAGTTTAGAAAAATTTGTTTTATCTGTTTTACTTCCAGGTATCTTTACATCATTGGTCAAAGGAGTAACTGATTTAAGGATGGCTTCTTTTACTTGTTCTGCTGTCAGCGCTGGATATACTGATCTTAATGTTGCCGCTACGCCTGCTACAACTGGCGATGCCATACTAGTACCTTGAAGACCAGCATATTCATTATTCGGCATAGTGCTATAGATCTTCATACCTGGTGCGAAAAGATCAACTTGTTTAGCGCCATAATTTGAAAATGGTGCAGCTAGATCTTCTCCATCTTTATAATTTAAGGCACCTACTTCAATCCAGTTTTTGGCTTTCTTTTGTTTTTTGCATAAAAAGCCTGATTTTTTTTCGTATATTGCGTTAGGGAAGTTTTCTGTCACATCATTATTTTGTGACGAGTTTCCCGCAGCGTGGACTAACAGAACATCTTTTTTTGCGGCATATTCTACAGCTTCATCTACCAACGTTTTGTGTGTACCAAAACCTTTTCCGAAGCTCATATTAATTACAGACGCACCATTATCGACAGCATATCTAATGGCATTTGCCACGTCTTTGTCTCTTTCATCTCCATCTGGAACTGCTCTTACAGACATTAGCTTTACATTTGGTGCTACGCCATCCATACCTATTTCATTATTTCTTACTGCCCCGATAATACCACCTACGTGCGTACCATGCAATGGGTCTGGTCCTTCTACATCATTATTGCCATAATATTTCTCAGTAGGATCGTTGTAATTGTCCATTACGATGGTCTTTCTCGGATCGAATTCTGGATTAAATGCAAAATCAA
Source organism: Saprospiraceae bacterium (assembly GCA_035326365.1). Classification (GTDB taxonomy): domain Bacteria; phylum Bacteroidota; class Bacteroidia; order Chitinophagales; family Saprospiraceae; genus OLB9. The sequence continues at coordinate 3,109 of DAOLFJ010000045.1, forward strand.
GTTTAGTTTGTGATGCCTTTTTATCTTGCTCTATCTCCCCTTTGATTGTTTCTTTGATACCTTCGATTGATGTTACATCTGAAGCTGATAAATACTGCATAGCTATGTTTTTTGCCATAGTAAGCGATTGATTATCTGATGTTTCTAGACTTTCGAGTGTTGCAATATCAAATGTTTTTCCTGACATCGCTTTCTCTAAATCAGTAAGGCTAGCCATCACTTTTCCTTCTACTAATGTAAGTTGCGAAAGGTTAGATTTTGCTTTAGCTACTTCTTTTTCAACATTTTCTTTTGCTCTAATGTAAGTATCGTACTCTTTCTTCTGAGTTTTATTTAGTTTGGCAGGATCTGCATTCTCATATTTATACTTCAGGGCGCCATATACTCTTGTTGCTTCGTACGTGTCTGGTCCTACATTTTTTCCATTAGGTCCACCTATGAAATTCCAGCCATAGACATCATCAACATATCCGTTGTTATCATCATCTTTTCCATTATTAGGAACTTCGCCTGGATTTACCCAAATATTTTCTTTTAGGTCTTCATGTTCGATATCTATTCCTGAATCTATGACAGCTACGATAACTGTTTTAGTTTCTTTCCCTTTTAAGAATTCGCTATATGCTTTATTCATCGAGATGCCATTAAACCCTTCTCCAGGATTGCCATAATACCAATCATTCGGAACATCTGTTTGGCCAGTTAATAATGTAAATGAAAGTAAAAAAAACGTTAATGCATTAAAAAAAATCTTCATGTGTTATGTTATTAGGTTAAACATATATACTTTTGTGAATTATTTAAGTATATATTTTGATTAATTAATAAAAAAATGTTGGATTAAGATGCTTTAAATCTAAATTAACATATATATATTTAAATAAAAGGACTTTTTGGCAATAATTGTTCATATAAATTCATTTTTATTTAACAATTGCCATGAACGCCTGTTTTATTTTAGAGTATTTTCGGTTTACTTTAATTTAAAATGATATTAGATCTATTTTACAAGGGTTTTTAAATTAAGAAACAACGGTTTTTCATAATTGCAAAAAATTATAGAAAACCATTCAAAATCTATTAAAATGAAAAGTTTCATCTCTTCACTAATTTTTGTTGGGTTAAGCCTATTAATTGTAAACAAAAATAATGCCCAATATACTGAAATGGGTATTGGATTGGGATTTTCTACTTATTGGGGCGATCTTAATAGTACAGGATTTGGATCAAACGTAATAAATAATAGTGGCGTTGCTATACAGTTAAGTGGAAGAAAAATATTCAAACAAAATTTTGGATTGAGGGCTTCATTTACTTTTGGAAGTATGAGAGGAGATGATGCAAATTCTTCTTTGGAGTGGCAGAAGCAGAGAAATCTAAGTTTCAAATCTAGTATTACTGAGTTAGCCATCATGGGTGAATATTATATTTTTGGATTTAATACAGAGGCAGGTAGTTCTGTGTTTTTACCTTACCTGACGGCGGGGATTGCTGGATTTAGATTTGATCCAAAAGCAGTTTATCAAGGTAATGAAGTTCGTCTCCAACCATTAGGAACAGAGGGTCAAGGTTTGCCAAATTTTGATAATAAATATGGTTTGTATGCGTTTAGCATTCCTTTTGGCGGTGGTGCTAAATTTATTTTAAGTAAGACTGTAAATATTAGTGCAGATATCATTTTAAGGAGAACTTTTACTGATTATCTAGATGATGTGAGTACAAATTATGTAGATTTTAGTGAGTTAGGGTCTGGAGTTTCTCCACTCACACCTAGGTTAGCTAATAGAACTAATGAATATTTAGGTCAGACAGAACTAGTTATAGTTCCGACAGGCACACAACGTGGCGGTGCTAAGGTAGATGATTATTATTTTATGAGTGTGATATCTTTAAATATTATGATAAGTGATGGCAAAGGTGGATTTGGTAGAGGTAATAAAGTCAAATGTCCTGAATTTTAAAATTGATATCTGGGAAATCCTAGTATTTTGGAAGAAAGTAGTTCTATATTAAAACAATACTGGGGATATGATGAGTTTCGCCCACCTCAAGACCTGATTATTCAATCAGTTTTAAACCAAAATGATACTATTGCCTTATTACCTACTGGCGGTGGTAAGTCTGTATGTTTTCAAGTACCTGCATTAATTTTTGAAGGAAAAACACTTGTTATATCACCCTTAATTGCGCTCATGCAAGATCAGGTAGATACATTAATTTCTAAAGGTATAAAAGCTAAATCGTTAAATGCAAGTCTCAACTACAAGGAAATAGACCATATTTTAGATAATTTTGTGTACGGCGATTTAAAGATTCTGTACATTTCGCCAGAAAGAGTTAGTTCTGAATTATTCTGTTTAAGGTTAGCAAAAACAAAACTTAGTTTGATAGCTGTTGACGAAGCACACTGTATTTCTCAGTGGGGATACGATTTTAGGCCTTCTTACTTTAATATCCCGAAATTAAGGGAAATACACCCTAAAGTACCCATTATAGCTTTAACAGCAACGGCCACTCCAAAAGTTTTGGACGATATAAGCGAAAAACTTGCACTGAAGTCTACTTCAATATTCAAAAAAAGCTTTTCTAGAGATAATCTTGGTCTTACTGTCATCAATTCTGAAAATAAACGGAGTGATCTTTTACAATTACTTTCTCATGTGAAAGGATGTTCAATTATATACGTTCGTAACAGAAAGCAAACCATAGAAGTTGCTCAATGGTTAACGGAGCATGGCATTTCTTGTGCATCCTATCATGGTGGCATGGAACGATCGGTACGAGAGAGAAACCAACAATCATGGATGACAAACAGGGTTCGCATCATGGTTTCTACCAATGCTTTTGGCATGGGTATTGACAAGTCGGATGTCAGATTAGTTGTTCATATTGATGTAGCACCCAGTATTGAAGAATATTATCAAGAAGCTGGTAGGGCAGGTAGAGATGGAAAAAATGCTTATGGCGTGACCATCATCGACGATACTGATATGAAGGATGTACAATCTAATTTTGAAGACCAGTTTCCTCCTTTGGATTTTATTGCAAATGTTTATGATAAGTTATGTAGATATTTTAAACTAGCCTATGGTTCAGGTATTGATGAGCGTTTTGATTTTAATATTATCGACTTTTGTGAATATGTCGAAATGCCTGTCAAAAAGATTTATCATACCCTAAATTTGATTGAAAAAGAAGGTTGGATATGTTTTACGGAAGCATTTAAAGAACCGTCTAGAGTTATGATCGTAACAGATCACACAAATTTATATTTTGATGATCAATCGGCAAATATAAAAAATGAAATAGTAACACATCTTTTACGAAAATATGAAGGCCTATTTGTAGATCCTGTTAAAATAGATGAAACAAAGATCGCCAAAGAACTTAATATGGAGGAGGTACAACTTATACACTACTTAAATATTCTAAAAGCAGAAGGTGTTATATCATATCTACCAAGAGCTTCCAAACCACAGGTCGTTTTTTTAAAACCAAGACCAGAACCAAATGGTTTTTACATAGATCATAAATCTTATTTGCTTAGAAAAAAAATGGCATTGGATAGACTAGATGCAATGATTGTTTTTCTGAGAAATGAAGATAAATGTAGACAAACTGTAGTTGTAGAATATTTCGGCGAAAAAGACCAAAAACCATGTGGCAGATGTGATATATGTCTCGGTGCGTCCAAAGAAACACTTACATCTGAACAAATATCACAAGTACTTGAGCATTTGATAAAAGTTGTATCGGACAATGTCATTACTGTAAAACAATATGTGAGTTTATACCCGTTTAATAAGCGAAAGAGAATTTTGAAAGCATTAAAACAATATGAGTCTGAGGGGTTTATAAATATTGATAATCATGGAAATATTACAAAAACGAAATGATATTTATATTAAGTGCCTGATTTACCGATGCAAAAACAAAAAAAAATATATCTTACAGTCACAAATGATCTAAATCAAGATCAAAGAATGCATCGTGTATGCTTATCCCTAAGGAATCAAGGTTATGAAGTAGTTTTAATCGGACGAGAAAAAAAAGAGTCGAAACCCTTATTAGACTTTCCATTTAGACAAATTAGACTCAAATGCTTTTTTGAAAAAGGGTTTTTATTTTATGCAGAGTTTAACATCAGGTTGTTTTTATTTTTGTTGTTTAAAAAAATTGATGTCTTGTACGCTGTTGACCTAGACACCATAGCTGTGGGAGGAATGGTAAAAATATTCAGAAGGATAGCGTTAATTTTTGATGCGCACGAGTATTTTGAAGAGACACCTGAAGTCTATAATAGACCTTTTGTTAAGTTCATTTGGTCATGTATTGGAAATACTTTTGTACCGCGGGCAGACCGTTATATCACCGTTAATGAAAGTCTAGCTTTGATTTTAGGGAGGCTTTATAATAGGCAGTTTGAAGTAATTTATAATGCACCCGTTTATTCAGAAATCATTGATAATGAGCATACTAATTGTAAGAAACCATATATTTTATATCAAGGTGTACTAAACAAAGGGCGTGGTATCTCCGAAACTATTGATGCCATGGAAATGATTAAGGGTGTTGATTTATACTTGGTGGGTGAAGGCGATCTATCATCAGAATTAAGAGAAAAAGCGTCAAAAAGTAAAGCTCATAATAGAATAGTATTTTTGGGATGGTTGTCACCAAATGACATGAAAAATTATACTCTAGGAGCTACTTTAGGGATCAATTTACTAGATGGAACTTGTAAAAATTATTACTATTCTCTAGCGAACAAATTTTTTGACTATATGCATCAGGGGATTCCATCCGTCAATATGGATTTTCCAGAATATCGTGTTATAATCAATCAATATGATGTAGGCGTACTTGTCCAAGAATTGACTCCTAAAGCTATTTCCACAGGAATTAATGAATTATTGGAAGATCAAGATCGTCTTCAAGAAATGCACCTAAATTGTAAAAAAGCAAGCCAAAAATTTAACTGGCAAAATGAAGAACAAAAACTAAGTAATTTATTCAAGTCATTAATCGACTGACATTTCTTTTTTAGCTAATGCTATTAGATTTTTAAATTCTGTCAACAATTCACTATCTGTTATTCCTAAATTTGTATCAAAATTTTTTCCAAATTCAGGGAGAGAAAATGTACCTAAAATTGTAGCACCATGAAAAGGAAATCTAATTTTGGCTGTTTCCAAAACACTTCTTCCTCCTCTTGCTCCTGGTGATGTGGCCATAAGTAACATAGGTTTTTGCTGGAACGTCTTACTTTCTACACGAGATGCCCAATCAATAATATTTTTAAAAGCTGCTGAGTAACTACCGTTATGTTCTGATAATGAAATGATTAGTAAATCAGCTGCGCCTATTTGTTTTACGAAATTAATAGCCTCAATGGGGTAATCATCCTTTTTCTCTTTGTCCACACTAAAAATAGGCATCTCATAGTCATTTAAGTCTAAGATTTGAATTTCCGCATCTTCAAAAAACGTTGTTGCATAGGTTGCTAACTGTTTGTTTATTGAGTTTTTGCTACTACTACCACCAAAAGCTACTATATTCATATTTTGAAATAAAAAAATTAATCAATCTTGTTTTGAAAGAACTAAGTTATAAATAATACAACTATTTTATATCAATTTATCCTACTTTCATTGGTACTTCCATGATCAATACTTCTGCATTTGTACCTGCTGAGATATTAATTTCTGAGACATCCCAAATGCCGAATCCATCTCGAGTATTTAATTTTTGGTCTTGAACCGTAATTTCTCCATTTATCACAAAGATGTAAATACCATTTCCTTCCTTTTTTAATTGGTATGTTTGAGTATTACCTTCGTCTAAGCTTCCTAAATGGAACCAAGCATCTTGATGTATCCATACACCGTCATCATCTTGACTTGGTGATAGAATTTGTTGAAGTTTGTTTTTTCTATCTTCAGCATTTAGCGTCAGTTGATCGTATCTAGGCTCGACATTTTTTTTATTTGGAAATATCCAAATTTGGAGAAATTTGACTTCGTTAGATAAGCTTTTGTTTTTTTCGCTGTGAGTAATACCTGTTCCGGCACTCATTACTTGGATATCCCCGTTTTTTATCACAGCAATATTGCCCATACTATCCTGATGTTCGAGATCTCCTTCAAGTGGAATAGAGATAATCTCCATATTGTCGTGTGGATGTCTTCCAAAACCATTCCCACCTCTGACGATATCATCATTCAATACCCTTAGAACACCAAAATGCATTCTTTCTGGATTATAATAATTTGCAAAACTGAAGGTATGATGACTATTTAACCATCCATGGTTAGCATGACCGCGTGTTTCTGCTTTATGAAGGACTGTGTTTGTCATGATTTTAGATGTTGTATTTGGTAAATGATTGAAACCTACTATGCTGTTTTCTTCAAGAGTTTCAAGTTTTTTGAGTTCATCAATATCATTTCTAATCAGACTGCCCACAGCATTAGATGCAACAAATATCCCTGTACCTAACAGGCCATTTCTGATAAATACCTTCCTATCCATGTTTTGTTAATACATTGGTGATTGATAAAATATTCTGAACAACTCTCAAACTGGCGCAAATATAAGGGTATCTAAATTTAAACTGCTTAACCTAGATTAAGAAAATTAAATTTGTTACATTATTTTGACTTTACTTCTTATTTTGCTTAGGAATTCGGGTGTCACACCTATATAAGAAGCAATTTGTTTTTGGGGAAGACACTCTATTAGCGTTGGGTATCGTTTGCAGAAATCGTGAAATCTTTCTACGGCTGTAAGGCTTAAACCATCCATAACTCTCTTACGATATGAAACAAGTGAATTTTCTGTGAGTATTCTAAAATATCTCTCGAAAGCAGGTATTTTTTCAAAAATATCTAGTTGGTCAGCTCTTGAAAGTAAAATTATTTCACTGACTTCTATTGCATCAATGTAAATATTACCAGGTTTTTGGGAAATAAAAGAAAACATGTCCGTGATCCACCAATCTGGTGGTGCAAATTGTAAAATGTGTTCGAAGCCATTATCATCGATTGTGTAAGACCTTAGACATCCAGATAATACAAATGCTACTGATTCTGAGACTTTGTTTTCATGAATTAGAGATTCTCTTTTTTTGAGTTTCCTAAAATGCAGTTTGGATAGAAAATAGTTTTTTTCCACTTCTGTAAGTAAAATATGCTTTGAAATATTGGTAAATAAGAGATCAAGGGTCATAGGATGTTTGTTTTTTTGAGAGATTTACCTTTTTTAGAATTGAACATTCAACCCTAACATTGGGAAGACTTCGAATCCATAGTCACCTTTTTTTAAGGTACGATGACCTATGAAACCTGCACTTATGAACAATGGTTTATAAATCCTGAAATCAAATAAACAATTGATGCCCATCTGATAGTTTTTATGACTGATGAAGTCATTCCCATCATTTGGATTAAGAGAATAATTGCTGTAACCCAATGACACATCCATATTGATAGCTGCATTATCATTAAGAAAAGCCTCTTTGTATCTTAGAAGCAAACCGCCTTTATGAAAAACTTCATGAGATGAAGTAATAAAATTATCAATGCGCTGTGAGAACCTACCATAATATAGTCCAGTATAAAAATGCTCGCTGATGGAAAATAGAAAGTTTATATTTGTAGGAATGTAAATACTACTTTTCGCGCCTTCTAGCCAATCAGGTAGATATGATGAATGTATCGATACTATTCTTTTTTTTCCAAAATGGCTAGATTGGGCATAACCATTACCAAAGAAAATTGCTAGAAGAAGCGTTAAGATAATTTTGTATTTCATAAAGTTCATGGCATCAATTAAATTTCAGTATCATTAAGTCATAAAAAGAAAAAATACACTATTTTTTGTAAAAATACTCCTTTTGGACTAAAATGAATAAAAAATTGAATGATTTTAATTTTATTTTAATATTTGATAAATGACATTATGTCTGTAATATTATTAAATATATCAAAAATATCTATATCTTTGTTTTTTAAATATGTATCAATCGATAAATGAGCGATTTTATATTGTCACTAGAGCATAAAAATGTATTGAATAGGGTAGGTACTTTATCTAATTTCGTTTATGATGATGTAAATTCAGCAACCCAATCTTTAATACATACGATTGTAGAGAATATTATTCATTTCAAGTCATCTATATTAGTTGTCCCTAAGGCGGCAGATAGACATATCATCAAAGAACAATTAATAAGGTTCGGGTTAAAAGATGTGATGATAGCATGTGATCCCAATGTCTTAGTGAGTGAAGATGACCTGTCATTTATCAGAACTCACATATCTAATGAACCTACTTTAAATAGCCAAATAGATACATCTAGTTATCAATTTAGCAAATTGGATGCAGAGATTTTAACTAATTTTAAAATTTTAACCACAAAAGTTTTTGGTGATAAAACTTGGAAACAACTGTTATATCTTTATTTGAGTTTTGATCGGGATGACAGGATTTATCTATTGCATACTGAACTAAGTGGTCTAAAGTTTGAATTTAACCAAAAAGAGTTTGACGAAATTTATCAGTCTCTTTCTGAAATGCTTTATCTGTATGAAAGAGATTTTGAATTAACGGATGAAAGCAGTGAGAAACTTGGTTTTAAGCAAGAGTTTTTGGGTGAAGATAAACTTCAAGATGTAACATATGAGTTGTTTACTTTTAAAGAAATGGCACAGAATATCAGAAATAGATATTATACATGTCTTTATGAAATCGAGCAAAATAAAAAGTCAGAAATCTTAGCGATTACAAGATCTATACAAGATGATTTAGATTTTTTAAGTTTCAAGGTTGATCAGTTTCAACATAAATATCCAAACCTAGAGAAGAAAAAAGGTGTTTTTTCTGTATTTTCAAGTGCTGACAAATCAGTGGAAAATGAAAAAGCTAATCTACTGAACGAGGCCATACGTATAATTGATTTATTAAAGCAACAAAAAATAACTGAGAATATTAGTTTACCTTTACAATTAACTGATATCCCATTGTTTATCGAATCTGCAACAACTTTAATCAATAAGTTTGCAGATAAAATAGATGACAAAGTTGCACTTTATCTAAAATCATCCAATAAACTTAACGCTACAGAGCAAGAATTGGAAGCATTAGAAGTTGATTTTAAGTCGATTATCGATAGTATAAATAGGTCAGGCATTTTCTTAAAACCATTCGAACTGAATACCTTGTCATTTAGAAAACAAGTGGATTGTATTTCTCAATTGGTCTATGATATTGATGTGATGTTACTTCGTGTAGACAAAAATCTCGCTTATTACAGATGGAAATCGGTCTACTTGGGTTTGGATATAAAGATTCAAAAAATAGTTGACATATTAAGAAAGATTGATCCGCAAGATTGGCTGGCAGTTTTTGAATCTTGGTATTATTTTGAAGTCTTAAATAAATATAAAAATACTGATAAGTTATTGGATGATAGCGTTTTAGAAGATATTGTCAAACACAATGAAAACAAATGTAGAACTCGTATTTTTAAAGCTTTGAACCTTTGGAAAGCGAACCATGCTACCATTTATGACGAGCTAAAAAAATCTAATAATAAATTATATACAAGTATAAATAAAAGAAAAAAGTATCCTGACGACATCTATTGGAAACACATGTTAGAAGAAAATGCTTCTTTTTTTAGCAAGTTATTTCCAATACTTATAGTTGATAGCGATGATTTGAAAAATATCCCTACTGGTTTTTATACAGAGTTGTTTTATCTTGATCCTAAAGAAACAAATGCAGAGATACTTCAAGATTATCAAACCATCCATACTTATCTTGATAGCAATCGTGTAGGTGATTTTAAAGGTGATGTCCATCTTACAGATATGTCGCACCGGATTGTTCAAAAGATTGCAGATTACGGGATGAGTGAAAGAATGCCCGCTATCAGAAATACGGTGCAATGCTTGCTTTCATTTGATAAAAAACCAGTCATTTATCATTTGAGAAATGCGAGTATAGTATCCTTTTCTAATGAAAATATTCACACACATTTAGAACGTAGTCTCCATCATTTCGGTATTAAAAAAATTGTGAGCGAAGAGTCAATTTCGGATACTCTAATAGCTACTTTACTTGATGTCAAAAAAACAGTTTTTGTGATTATAGATGACTACTTATTAAATGGTGATCAAATAGAAAATTACCTTCAACAGAGACAAAGAATAAATGCCATAAGTATTGCTGGTTGTAAAATTATAAATATTGACCATAATCTTTTGATGAAAAAAGGAGTTGCTTTACTTGATGATATTTCAGAAGACATTGCAAGTGTAAATGCTCTAAAAACTGACCATAAAAACCAAATTGAGTTTGAGTTTAATTGATAAAAATATTGATCTAGATTTACTAAAATACAAGGATCAATTGCTTATTTCTCATATAAATGGTAAGGTTTATGTGAAAGACCCTATTCGTAAAAAAAATATCCAACTTCAGCCTGAAGAGTTTGTGAGACAGTTGCTTCTATGTCATTTCATAACATCGACAAGTTTCCATCGCAACCACATTCAAGTCGAGAAAACATTAGTAATTCACGAATTGACACGTAGGTTTGATATAGTAATTTACACAAAAGACGTCACACCATACATATTAGTGGAATGTAAAGCGCCAGATATTAGAATTTCGCAAACCACTTTTGACCAAATTGCGGTGTACAACATGAAGCTGAACGCACCGTACCTAGTCGTTTCGAATGGAAATACTACTTATTGTGCCAGAATGAACCATAACTCTAGAAGTTATGAATTTCTTACCTCCATACCGGACAATTTTTGACTATAGTATTAATGGTCAATTATTTAGCTTTTCCAAATACTACAAATGATGCCGGCTGCAATGCTCACATTTAGAGATTCGGCAATTTTACTTTTTGCCCCAGGAATAGTGATTTTTTCATTGATAAGAGGCTCGTTTTCTGGTTGAATTCCTTTTCCTTCACTACCCATTACCAAGATTCCATTATTTTTTATAATAGTTTCAGACAAGTTTTGTCCATGCATAAAAGTACCATAAATTACTCGATTATAAGTCAATAATTCGGGTAATGTGGCTGTTGCAAGAGCTACATTAACCAAGCTCCCCATGGTAGCCTGTACAACTTTAGGATTAAAGAAATCTGCTGAATCTGCAGACCTAATGACCAACTCCACACCAAACCAATCAGCAATCCTGATAATGGTGCCGACATTTCCTGGATCTTGTACACCGTCTAAATATATAGCTGATTTAGTATCAATATTCATCAAACTAATGTCTTCTTCTGATTTTTGCAACAACATAAGGATGCTGGACGACGTTTTGAGTGCTGACATCTGTTCCATGTCTTTTTGATGTACAATCGTCACAATATCAGAGTATTCTTTGAGATATATTGAGTATTTGGATTCATTTCCTTGTGTAATGAAAATATCTGAGATCACATATTTTTGCTTTTTAAGCAATTCGATGCATACTTTATCACCTTCAGCGATGAATTTGTTATAAATTTGCCTGAATTTTGGAAGATGCAAGGCGCGAATATCTTTAATTTGAGCTTTTGATATCAAAACGTTTTATTTTTGATGAAGTAATGACAATATTTAAAATACCAAAGATACTCTTCATAAGCCTGCTTGGATTTGCCATGATAATGTTAGTATCATGCAATTCTGCAAAGTATTTGGCTGATGAACAAAGTCTCATAAAAGGTACAAAGATACTTTTTAAATCAAATACAAAGATCAATGATAAAAAATCATTAGAAGCAGAATTGTTGACGTTCATCAAAGACAAACCTAACGAAAAACTTTTGTTCTTTATACCCAAAGAGTGGATTTATCTTAGAAATAGCGGTTTAGAAGATACTTTGTGGTATCATAATGGTTTAAGGGCATTGGGACAGCAACCTAGTATTTATAAAGAAGACGTAGTCTCCAAGACTGTACAGGAGATGGAAAATTATCTTAGACTTAATAAAGGCTACTATGAAGCAAAAGTAGATTTTATCGTAGAAGAATCCAATGAATTGGTTGGTTTTAAAAGTTCTGCTACGAATGAAGTATGGGAAAGAATCACTAGTAAGGTAACCTACATCGTCGCTCCTGGTGAAAGATACAAGGTTAAATCTGTAGCCTACAGATCTGATGATACCGAACTATTGTCCTTTATAGAATCGTCCAAAGATGCTGCTTTTGTCAAAAAAGGTGACTATATTGATTACACACAATTTGAATTAGAAAAGGGGAGAATGTCTCTTGATCTTCAGAATAACGGATACGCTAATTTTTCTAATAATTATATTGAAATTCAAGGAGATAGTAGCCGTAATGATAAGGATATAGATATTGTATTTGAAATAAAAACACCATTGCCAGATACTTTCCATCAGAAATATGTCACTGGAAGGATAAATGTATACACGGATTTTATTAAAGAGCAAACTTCTGATGATTTAGTTTTGGACAGTCTTCAGAATATTAATTTTTACAGACAGTCTGCTGATTTTTTGGTCAAACCTTCCTTACTAAGCAATTCTATCTTTTTTAGAGAAGGTTCAAAATTGCGTAGAGAAGAGCGATTGAAAACATTTAAAAAATTGAATAGTCTAGGGACTTACCGGTTTGTAACTATCAATTCTGCCCCAGATGCTGTCCATGATAGCATTATGAATTTTGATATTTTGCTCACACCTTTTCAAAAGAAATGGATATTTGACGGTAGTTTAGAAGGTTATTTTAGTACACTCGGAGCATCAAGGTTATTCGGAGTTTCTCTTGCTGGAGCGTTGCAAAATAGGAATCTTTTGGGTGGGTCAGAGAAGTATTCTTTGAGGGCAGAACTTGGTACAGAATTAGGTTTTAATCCAGGAGTGAGTGGTATTTCAGCTCGTACAAGAAACATTTCTATTCAAAATAATCTTAATATTCCTTCTTTTCAGGACTTCATAGGCCTTGGTAAATTGGCTTGGCGGACTGGATTGATTAAGGATAAGTTTTACAAAAGTTTTGTAGAAGATGCTAATACCAATATCGGTCTTGGATTTAGTTCACTAAATATCATAAATTTTTATTCACTAAGCTCTTACAATGCCACCTTTGGATTTGACTATACATCGGTCAAGGGCAATAGGTATATTTTTAAACCATTAGGATTTAACCTAGATCTTTATGCTATTAGGGACAGTACGAGATTTGTAGATAATCCGTTGATATTTTTGTCATTTAAGGACAATTTAGGAACGGGTTTTGTTTTTAGAGATTTTTCTTACATTTATAATAGTGGGAAGTCAAGCAAGGGAAATTCATTCTTAGTTATTAATAATTTTGAAGTGTCTGGATGGGAAGTATATTTGACAAATCAGCTCTATAATGCTATCTCAGGTGACAATTCACAGTGGTCTATCTCAAGAGGTAATTTACTTAATAGAAATATTTCTTTTGCAAAATATATTAGATATGAATTTGATGGTAGACATTACAAGGATTTTAGTAAGACTCGAAGTCTAGCGTCAAGGTTAAATCTTGGTATTATTGTACCCTTTGGTGAGAATGCAGCTTCTCCATTTATAAGACAATTTGGAGTAGGTGGACCAAATAGTTTGCGAGCATGGAATGTAAAAGAAGCTGGACCAGGCGGATATCGTGATCCTGAAATTAAACTCAAGGAACCACAAGTCATTTTTGTCAATCAAGGAGATATCAAAATAGAAGCAAACATAGAATATAGGTTCAAGATTTTATTGATATTAGATGGTGCGCTATTTGTGGATGCAGGTAATGTTTGGGCTCTTAAAGAAGATCCAGGAAGACCAAATGCAGCAATTTCAGGTGATTTTCTTAATCAAATTGCAGTAGGTGCTGGTTATGGTTTGAGACTAAATTTTAATTTCTTTAACATCAGATTTGACTTTGGATACAAGGTAAGAAGTCCATATAAAGATCCAGTCTTGGCTAGTCAATGGTACACATTTAAAGAAATAAGACAGCAGGGTTTAGGAAATGTGCAAGTAGCCGTTAATTATCCTTTTTGATCACCTATCTGATATGAAAATGTGGGGTTTGGTAACTTTTTCTTTGACAATTTGTTTCTTTAATATAACAAAATTAATAAAAATGAATATTAAATTTTCTTTATTCGCTATTGGTATAATTTGTTTGTCATTTTTTTCGACTGATGTGCTATCTCAGCCATTTACTTTACCAGCACTTGGATATAATTATGATGCTCTGGAGCCATATATTGATGCTCAGACGATGGAGATCCATTATTCAAAGCATCATCAAGCTTATTTATCTAATTTAAATAAAGCGGTTGCTGGTACAAAGGCAGATAAACTAGCTTTGGAGGATTTGTTAATCGCAGCAGAAGGAAGAGGAAATGCCATAAGAAATAATGGTGGTGGTCATTATAACCATTCGCTATTTTGGAGTATTCTGTCACCTGCTGGGAACAAAATTCCTGAAGGTAAGTTGGCAAGTGAGATAAATATGACATTCACGTCATTAGATAGCCTTAAAAAATTAATGAATGCAGGTGCTACCACAAGATTTGGTAGTGGATGGGTATGGCTTTATGTTACCCCAGAGAAGAAACTTGCAGTCGCTTCTACGCCAAATCAAGACAATCCGCTCATGGATGCAGCAAAAGAAAATAGAGGTATTCCCATTTTGGGTATTGATGTTTGGGAGCATGCATACTATCTAAAATATCAGAATAAAAGAGGTGATTACTTAGGAGCTATATGGAACGTTATTGACTGGAAAAAAGTAGGTGAAAATTATGAGAAGGCGCTTAAAAGTCCTTTATTAAAAGTGATCGAAAAGGATGCTTGGCAAGCACTAAAAGATTTTCATATGGTAATGGCGCAAACATTTCATCCTGTAGAAGAAGGAAATTATAAGCCTATTCGAGAGCGGTCTGGAGAGATGTTGAGTAAAGCAAAGTTGCTAGCAAGTTCAAAAGTACCTGCATCATTCCAATCTCCTGAGATCACTAAAGCGCTTAATGATTTAGTAGATGGTTCTGCAAAATTGGATAAATTGGTCAGCAAAAAAGCAAAAGACGAAAAGATTAAGGAAAGTCTAACAAAGTTGCACGATACATTTCACATAATCCAAGGGTTGTGTAGTGATGAGCATTGATGTAATTAAATAGACATAAATAAATATTGAGTGGGAATGTAAACAAGTGAAAACTGTTTTATTCCCATTTTTTATTTATCGTTTAAATTATGCTTTAGGCTCAATCTTAATCTAAACCTTAACCTTAACCTTAACCTTAATCTTAACCTTAATCTTAACCTTAGCCTTAGCCTTAATCTTAACCTTAACCTTCTTCTTGTTCTTCCTCAGAAGTCCTAGATACATATAGAATGATCATGCCACCGAAAAGTAAAAATAACTGAATCACTAATGTTATAACGCCATGATTGTATATGAAATTAAGGAAAGTAAATTTCAAGCCTACCAATGCCAAAATAACTGATAAAATACCGACCGCAAACATTACAAATCCGATTATCGTCCAAACAGGCCTATTCATATACATTTTTAAATAATTGAGTACAAATTAATACTTTATAAATCAAAAAGGTATCATTTTTGTTCTAATAAAGATAAAGTAAATTTATTTGGAAGTAATAGATAGTTTGATTTGAGTGAATTCCATTAAATTAAATGAATTTTGGTATAGTTAATTCTGATTGTTCATCTTTACGCTTTTAGAAAGCCATTAAATAATACTCATTCACAAAGGCATATGCAGCTTGATTTTTCAGCAAACGAAACAGTTCAAAACAATGATGCAAATATAAAGATCATTGAATGTCCACGTGATGCGATGCAAGGAATCCATGAATTTATTGATACAGATACAAAAGCAAGTTACATCAATCAGCTGCTGAAAGTCGGCTTTGATACTATTGATTTTGGTAGTTTTGTTTCTCCCAAGGCTATTCCACAGATGAGAGACACCGCTGAAGTCCTTTCTAAATTGGATCTGAGTAATACAAAATCAAAGCTTCTTGCCATTATAGCAAATACCCGAGGCGCCGAAGATGCTGTTCAGTTTGAAGAAATAGATTATCTTGGTTATCCTTTTTCTATATCTGAGACTTTCCAATTGCGTAATACCAATGCGACCATAGAAGAATCGCTCAAACGTGTGGAAGAAATCCAAAACATTTGTGCAAAACACCATAAAAAGACTGTCATTTATATTTCTATGGGATTTGGGAACCCATATGGTGACATGTGGAGTGTAGAGATATGTCAACAATGGGTAGATAGACTTGCAGACATGGATATTAAAATTATGGCGCTATCTGACACTATAGGTATTGCCACGCCTGATAGTATTTCTTATCTGTTTAAACATCTCATTCCACCTTACCCAGATGTAGAGTTTGGTGCACATTTGCATACTTTGCCACATAATTGGTTACCAAAAGTAGAAGCGGCTTTTCAGAGTGGTTGTAAAAGATTTGATGCTGCTATCAAAGGATTTGGTGGTTGCCCTATGGCAAAAGATGATCTTACTGGAAATATGGCTACAGAAAATGTCATTCATTACTTTGATACTAACAGAGTACCCACGCACTTGGATATGGATGCTTTTAGGCAAGCAATGGAAGAATCTACCGCTGTTTTTAAACATGCATAAACGCCTATTGAAACTCAATCTTTCGCTTAATTAATTTTGATATCTTGATGTCCTTTATCAAATTTATGGGTGAATACTCGTAAATTGACTTTCACGTCGTACTTTTGTGACTCGCTAAAGCCAATTCTAGGAACTCAATTAAACTTTTGTTTTGAAGAGTTTTTTCTGTACTTCTGATATATTAAAAAGTACATCGTCGGTATTCACAATAAAGTCTTTAATTTACCCAAACATAAAATTATACTTTGACATCACATCTTAAGATATTTTTTACAAATAGAAATAGCCTAGCCGTTGGGATAGCATTTTTCTTACTTGGTTTTTTGTTCGGCAATTGGGCTACGCTTATTCCATTTGTCAAGTCTAATTATCAGATTGATGATGCTATTTTGGGTTTGATGTTATTATGTCTTCCTCTTGGAGCTATGACTTTCAATCCTTTTGCGGCAATGATGATACAGAAGTTTGGAATGCAACGTATGACCGTCATTGGTATGTTTCTATTGTCCACAGCGTATGCTTTGCCCTTGAGTTTACCGTATATTTTTATTGTCCCTATCGGTTTGGTGACAGTGGGTGTATGTATGACAACTCTTAATATTGCTGCAAATACTATGGCCACATCGCTTGAACAAACAGAAAGGATTAATATTATGTCTACATGCCATGGTATGTTTAGCGTAGGTTTGATGACTGGTTCACTCATGCGAAGTGTCACATTGCTGATAGGATTATCTGAGCGTAATCACATGTTTTTAATGTGTAGTATTGGAATTATATTGGCACTCATAGTAGCCAAAACGATATTGCAAATCAAATCTATGCCAGTAGTTCAAAATGAAGCTCCAGAAAAGTTTAAGTTGATTTTGCCCAAAGGAGCTTTGATGGTTATCATCATTATTAGTATCTGTATCAATGTGACCGAGGGCTCTATGACGGACTGGGCATCATTATATATGAAAGAGATTGTGGAGACAAGTCCATATTTTGTGGGATGGGGATTGTTTGGTTATTCTTCTTTTATGGCTTTGGGAAGATTTTTTGGTGATGGCATTATTCCTGTTTATGGCAAAAACAAAATATTGACTTATGGTGCAATAGTAGCATGTGTGGGGCTATTGACGATGATCATCTTCCCTTATACTTGGACAGCTATTTTTGGGTTTGCTTTAATTGGATTAGGAGTCTCTTGTGGAGCGCCGATTCTTTATGCTGCCGCTGCCAGATATCCTGGTATGCCAAATGCTGGTGGATTGGCCATCATGAACACTTTTGCGATGGGTGGATTTCTTTTAGGTCCTGTGGTGATTGGGTTTATTTCTGATTTGACATCTTTACCCGTTGCATTTGGATTTGTGGCGGTACTAGGTATGTTATGGTTTTGGAAAGCTAAGGATGCTGACTTATTTTGATGTATAGCTTTTAATTGGAATAATAGTCTAATATATTTTGTTTAATTGAATTTATATTTTATTTTTGTATGTTATTATACAATTATTCCTTACTTCAAAATTAAAACAAAATGAACACAAACAGACTTTTATTGGGTGCTTTAGCTGGTTTTTTTGGCTATTTTATGTCAGGTTATTTATTTTACGTTGTATTATTTAAGGACTTACTTGCATCTACCAATCCTGGTATGGCGAGTGTGCAAGCCGAGGCAAATATGATTGCAATTGTGGTAGGAAATCTTATGGGTGGATTACTTTTGGCTTATATCTTTGAACGTTGGGCAGGTATTCGATCTGTTTATACAGGTGCTGCTGCAGGCGCAATCATCGGGTTGCTGATTGCTTTGAGTTATGACTCCATGATACACGGCACAACGACATTGATGACTTGGAATGGCGTATTTGTCGATACATTTATCTATACCATTATCAGTGCTATAGCTGGAGCACTTACTGCTTTTGGCCTGAGTTATAGACGAGTGTAAAATCTAGAAATACAGAAATATAAAATAAATGCCGAGATATTATTTCGGCATTTTTTTTACATTTGTCATCGGAATCAAACCATATACACCATGAAGGGAATTAAATCTACCTTTTTCGTTTTGTTATTCATTTCAATAGGACAAGCATTGTCTTCACAACAATATGAACCCAAGTTGACCTTTGGCCTTAATTTTGGCAGGACTTTTCCTATGGGTAAGTTTGCTGATTTTCAAGATGGACTTGGTGGACGTGGAAGATTTCTTCATTTTCAAGCAGGATATTTATTAAACAAGGAATATACCATAAATGCTACGTTACAATTAACCGGTGTAGGGAATAGAACAATTAATAATAGATATGGACGCCTATTTCCAGACTTTACCATTTATTATAATAGAGCTAGCACAATGTTGAGTTTTTATCCTTCGATAAATAAGAAGATATTCTTAGATCATGATACAAAAAAGCATTGGTTGAATGCTTTTTTTGGTATCGGCGTGGAAATGAACCAATCATTTTTAGATAGATCATATTTCTCAAAACCAAACTCTTATGAATCGGTATATATTGATGGT
>DAOLFJ010000377.1:0-4151 GCA_035326365.1 Saprospiraceae bacterium
GTATAAATAACCACCTTTGGCACCTAGTGAAATGGCTTTTTCTATCTTGTCTTCCTTACCTGATGTCACATACACATCACAACCAAGTGCTATCGCATACTGCATGGCAAATAAAGCCACTCCGCCACCAATGCCTGAAATTAAGACCTTATCACCAGCTTTAGGTTTTGTTTTAACCACCAAAGCCCTAAACGCAGTCACTCCTGCCAATGGTAGAGCAGCTGCTTCTTCTACGGTTAAAAAACTAGGCTTTTCATGCAAGTATTTTTTAGGAATACAAATAAATTCAGCAAATGTACCATCATCAGGCACACCCAATACCCTAAAATCGACCGATTGATAAGCTTCATCAGTTCCCCAATCTAATCCTGGATTGATAACATATTCTTTTCCTTCCCACGTACCACATCCATCTGCACCCATGATGGCACCAAGTTTTATGCCCGGATACTGACCCTTTGTGATCCACACATCTCTATGATTGAGTGCAGAAGCAGATATTTTGACCAAAGCTTCGTCATCATTTGGCACAGGAATAGCTGCTTCGGTTTTGAAAGGTAATTGATTTATTTCTTTGATGATGTATGCTTGCATGTACTTATTTTATGTCTAAAAACCATTTTGGTAACAACAAAAAAACCGGATATGTTGCCATATCCGGTTTGAAAAAACCCAGAATCATTTTTATAAACACATTACTCGATTAAAATCATCTTTTTGGTAGAGACAAAGTCTCCTGCTTCGATCTGATAGTAATATACACCTGAAGTTCCTAATGAACTACCTGCTATATTTATTACGTGGTAACCTTTTTCGTACACATTTGAAGATGTGAACACTACTTTACCAGTTACATCCAAAACTCTTACGATAGCTGCTGATGGCTTAGCCAATTCGAATGAGATATTGGTATAATCCTTAAATGGATTCGGTTCGTTTTGGTATAGTACATTCTGAATACCTGACTGACCTTCTGTTCTAGACTGAAGACTTAATGGTCTGATGGTAGCATC
The DNA here is from genome assembly GCA_035326365.1 of Saprospiraceae bacterium. Lineage (GTDB taxonomy): Bacteria > Bacteroidota > Bacteroidia > Chitinophagales > Saprospiraceae > OLB9. The sequence continues at coordinate 1,014 of DAOLFJ010000377.1, forward strand.
TGTCTCGTACAATTCTGCTTTCAACACATCATCATTAAAGCTGATCTCTTTAGTGTTTCCACTTCTCAATGCTTTAAATTTAATAGTGAATAGATTTGCATCAGCTGCGATACTTTGACCACGAGCTACATCATAACTCACTGCGATCGTTCCATTCTCAGTATTTAATAAGTTCGTATGTTGTGAAGTGATTGCAAGCGCACCTGCTTCTACACCTACGAAACTCAATACATTTGCATCATAATCTAAGGCAAACTGAGCACCCATGATTTCCATAACATCCCCTGCTTTTACAGTGTAGGATACTTCGTCACCTGTATTGAAAGACATTTCATCTGCTACGAAAAGAGCATTCTGAGATCTGCTTTCTGTAGATCTGCTACTTGCATTCGCTAAAGCACTATTGTTCACATCACCCACTTTTATAGCTGTAAAGTTCACATTTGCTTTGTCTTCGAATAGTGAATCAAGATTAACCTTAGACGGGAAGTCAAATGGGAAAGCAGGATCAGCGAAAACATAATCTGTTGGTACAAATCTCCATGACGTGTTGTTGTCCAAAGTTGTACTTACACCTAAGATCAATTTTCTTAAATTTACCAAGTCGCTTGCGGTAATGCTTCTAGAATTGTTAACATCTGCTGCTAATAATTTGTATGGAGAAGCAATAGCTTGTACGCCTAGGATATGTCTTTGAATCAATACTAAGTCAAGTGTAGATACACCATTCAATATATCTGAATTTTTGTAAGCACCTATTGATTTAGGATCAAAAACATCTACACCTGTCAATCTGTATTGACCTTCATTTTTAGTCATATCTGTGATTTCTGTTGAACTTACCATATTCACAAGTTCTACTTCGATACCATCGATGCCTTCTGCCATTTCAGTAGTAATTCTACCTGCAACGGTTGGCAATAATCCTGCATTATCTGTACAAGCGTTAGTAAGCGGTGAATCTTGAAGTATTAATACTACGTCACAGAAATCACTATTACCCGCTGCATCGATCACATACATTTTTAATGGAATTCTAGCTACTTGACCATTTGGTATGTCTGCACAAGTAAATGTTCTAGCAGGTTGATTACCAGCTGCGTTGAATGAGAATCTTAGATTTGCATCATTACCGCAAGCTCCTGTACTCTTAAGGTTAAAGTCGCTAGCCCATACTTCAGTAGAACCATCTGCATCTATTACCCAAACTACTTCGCCAAGACATACTGGTGTTGGTTTTTTAGTTGATCTGATCACTACATCATAAGCACATGTAGAAGATGTCCCACATCTGTTTGTCACTACAAAACTTACTCTGTGTGTACCAACTTCTAGTGTTCTCGTAAATGTGCTACCAGTACCTGATGCATCAATAGTATTATTTTTATTGATATCTAAAGTCCATGTATATTTCAATTCGTTTGCATCAGTACATGCATCTTCTGCTGTTGCTACAAATGTTACGTCTGCATCACATCTTGAAGGATCTGTATTGACAGTTCTTGTAGTACAACCTGATGTAAATCTTGGTGCATCTGTACCTTTCAATTTGATCACTTGTGTTTTCTCAAAGATTGGTCCTGATACGTTGTTATAAGTACACCAGTCAATCACTCTCCAAGTTCTTAATATTTTCAAACATGCATCTGGCACTTCATAAAATACTTGATCTGTGTGAGATATTCCTATCTGAGTACACGCAGTCGTGGTGATGATAGGTTTGCTATTCAGTACTTCTGGAGTTGCATCATCTATGTTACATGAATTGATACTGATATCACTAGGGAACACTATGTTATTTGCATTGAATGTAGGAGCTGTAACGGTAAGCGTTTGTCTACAGAATACGGTTGGGTCACTGATGACAAACCACTCTCTAACTACTGTACCAAATCCACATGTATTTAAACCATTTGAAATTAATCTGCTATTCACTGTAAGGTTACCACATACACCTGTTACTGTTGGTTTTCCGAAGAATGTCGTATCAAAGAAAGTAGTATTGTTTGCTGCAAAACCTGCTATTCTAGTATCTCCACATGTCAATGTTTTGTTGGTAGGACAAGTGATTACTGGTTTACGTTTATTCTGAACTTTAACGGTTGTTTCACATTCATTAAAATTACCTGCTTTATCATACACTCTTAGTATTACTGTTACAGTCGATCCTGTAGGTGTGATATCAGCACAACAGAAATTGACTTTAGGTCCGAATGTTAGATCAGAAGCATATCCAGGACAATTAGTTGTCTTACGTCTAACTTCGAATCTGCCAAGTTCACAATTGTCATTGCTATGGTCGTCAAGAGACTCAGCATATAATTCAGCCCATCCACTGTCTTCCAGTGAAATAACAGTGGTACCTTCACAAATTGCTGTTGGTGGAGTTCTGTCTATTACATCTACTTCAGTAAAGCAATCAGTAGAATTGCCACACTCATCAGTTACTGTATATTTTAACCAAGTTCTACCTAAAGGTAAGTTTACTATGGTAAAGTTAGGGTATGTTCCTGTCACTCTTGTATCACCTTCTAAAGTTGTGAATGGTGTAGATGGACCAGGATCATTACCAAGAGCATCTGCTTTTTTGAATGCCACTGTCCATGTAGTAGCTGAACAATCGTAAACTACGATCGGAGCGATCACTGACCAATCTGCTGTACAAGAAGAGCTTTTTGTAAATAATACTGAAGCTACTGTTTCACTATCAAGTGGAGAAACCATATCAGCCGGACAAGTAATTACTGGTCTTACATCATCTTCTATTTTGATAGATTGAGGACATACTTTGTCTTCACCAGTACACCAGTCGATGATGTTCCACTGTCTGAATACTTTAATACCCGCACCACATAATTCAAAAACCACATCATTATAGTACACTTGAATATTCTGACAAGAAATATTTGATGGTTGACCACTCACTGCAGGAGTTGGAGCACCATTTGGCAATGAAGCAAATGGAAGACCACAAGATCTGATATAGTCAGCTGGACAAACTACATCGTCAAGGTCCGCTCTTTCTAAATAAAAGAACTGTGTTTTTACACCTGATACGTTACCACTTGCATCTGTTGCTGTCCATTCTCTTCTGATTATTTTTGCGTAATCATCCGCACAAAGTTGCGGCATTACAAA
>DAOLFJ010000378.1:0-4139 GCA_035326365.1 Saprospiraceae bacterium
AAACATTGATTCCTACTTTAAAGAGAATTTATTTTAAAAGTGATCCATTGGAAAAACTGATTTCACCCAAGATATCTACTTTGATTTGGGAAGAGTTGATGGAGCCAGTAGAGCTACATGATATAATTAATTTAAAGGATAACTAAACTGATAGAACTCATGATATCTATTTTAAAAGAATATTAGTTTTTGGTAATGTATTTTAGATAGTTTTTTTAGTTTTGTCACAAGTTTTATAGTGAGGTTTGTTTTAATTATTTATTAAAGATTATACATGTAAAATTATTATGTCCAATAGTGAAAAAGAATTAATTCGTCATTTAAATTTTTTGAGTAGTGAGACTGCCAATAAATTGGATATTTATGAGTCTCAGCTTGACGAATTGGCCAAAAGTATCAGTGCAGTTGTTCATTTGAATAAATCCAAAGACCTTGCAGTAACATTTTGTAGTTCCAATTATTTGGAAGCTCAAAACAGGTCATTACAATTCATTCAAGATTTTCCTTTACAATTTATGAATGAGATATTTGATCAATATACTTTTGATGTGACGTTCCCTTTGATATTTGATTTTTTAGGTAAAAATGATTTTGAACTTAATCTTTCAGTTTTTCAAAAGTACCGAGTATCAGAAAAAGGCGACCAACAGTTTCACCTTTCTAACATGAAGTATAATAATCAGTTTGATCAATTTTTTTGCATAGATTTTAATGTCAATAAACTAGACTTCGGTGTATACAATCTTAAAAAAATAGTGGATGCCAATGAAAAAAAACAACGATTATTTCCATTTTACCAATTATTAACAAAAAGAGAAAGGGAGATTATTTCGTTAATTGCAAAAGGCTACACGAATAAACAAATGGGGGAAGAATTATATTTGTCTAGCCACACCATAAGAACACACAGAAATAATATTTTCCGAAAGCTAAATATAAACCACCTTAGACAATTGTTAGAGCTTGCTGATTTATTTGATCTATAAATCTAAATTAGGGTTATAAATTGGTTGAAAATACGCTTAAAAGCGTATGAAATGAGAAGATACAATACTATAATTTTGCGGTATCGTATTTTACATTTATATTTTACTTTATGCAAACCTTAACAGAACATCTTACTTTAGAAGAAATAAAAAATGAATTAGAACAAATCTTAAAATTACCGGAGTTCGGCGAACCGATTTTTGAAAAGCTAAATGTACTGTTCTGCCATTTAGAATATTTAAAAGAATCTAAACAGCTCTCAACTGAAGATATTACAAAGATCAGGGATGTTTTTGACGATAAATTTTATAGAAATACCCTTCAAGGTTATGGTTTTAAAAAACCATATGGATATGCAGGTGACTTTATGATTATTGATAAATATCATTGCAAATTTAAGTCTGAAATACAGCCTTATAAGTCTTGGGATTTATATATGCACAGGCAAGCAGCACCAAAAGCCGTCAGAAATAGGAAGGATTACTTAAAAAAAATAATTTTATATAAACTAACTACAGGTTCAATCGATCTGCTTAATATTGCGTCAGGGCCATGTAGAGATTTGTGTGAATTATATGATGTCTTAGATAATCCGTCAATGCTTAATACGACATGTGTTGATATAGACGGTAATGCCATCATGTATGCACGACAGGTTACAAAGCTATATGAGCCATACATCAATTTTATAGAGCAGAATGTCCTAAAACTAAAATTAGATATGACTTATGATGTTGTATGGTCGGCAGGTTTATTTGATTATTTTAGTGACAGAGTTTTTGTTTTCATGCTTAAGCGTATGTTGTCATGGTGTAATGTAGATGGCGAAATCATTATAGGTAATTTTAATGAACAGTATAATCCAAGTCGGCTATTTATGGAAGTCTTTGGTGATTGGCATTTAATCCATAGATCAACTGAGCAACTAGTACAACTCGCCATAGAAGCAGGGTGCTCACCTGAGATGATCAAGGTAAAATCTGAAGAAGAAGGCGTTAATTTATTCTTGCATATAAAAAAAAGTAACCGTTAATTTTTACAATATAAATTTAATGATCATGAAATTCTTAGTATTTGTTTTTCTTGCTTTTTTTAATTTAAACCATATCAATGCACAAGGCACAAATGATTGTAGTAATATATTAGGCTATGGAGTATTTGATTCTAAAACGATCATGTCTGAGCACGAACTCGTTGAGAGGTTAATATCTGTTACTCAAAGATCATCAAAATTTGATGCATCAAATGAAATTGGTTTTGCTATTCCAGAAATACTTTTGCCAGCAAGTTCTAAGTTAAAATTTAGTAATAGAAAGGATTACTTTAGCAATATTCTCAGTAATACATCTAAAAGAGATCAATATTTTAGTGAAGTAATCACAGCTAGTAAACCCATCATAAGTGCATGGCAAAATTGTATGGTAGATAAAAGATGTAGCTTCTCTGCTAGGGTTATAGATGATACTTCAAATAATTTTAAGGATGTAACTTTAGAGCTTTACTATAGTTTTTTTAATGCACCAGATTCAGTTAAATTTCAATTGATACCAGATACGACGTCATTCGAAATTAAGCAGGGCTTTAATAATACTTTTAGTGTGTATAATAATGCACCATGCATCATAAAAATAAAACGAAAAACAGATAATAGTTTTAATTTGATATTTAAAACTAAGGACAAAGGTGATTATTCGGTTTATGTTATGTTGCCAGAAATTGTGAAGATTCCTATTGATATTAATAATTACTTGACTGTTTATGAGGGCGTAACTCATCATTGCAATGGTCATCATCTATCCACGTCCTCTAAATTTAGACTTCCTGGTCAGCCTAGAAATTGCGGTAGATCAAGTCCGTATGGAAGGATTACAAGCAATCATGACACTACCAAAGGGAACCGAGAAGCTGTATATGATGTAAATGGAAGATTGACTAATTCACCAAAAGGTAGATTGGTAGGATATATTTCTAGTAAACCAATAGATGGCGGCAAGGCGGTGGTTTTTCAAGGAGAAAACATAATAACAAAAAGTTTTCCCAATGCTGTGATTTTTGGATATCTATACCCTTTATAATTTCAAAGCTGAAGTCATTTTGATTAATTCAATAATTTTTATACACTTTTATGTTAATTTAAGGTATAAATTTATTTTTAAAAGATGCATATTTTGGTATGATTCCAATTTAAAGACTTTTCTTTTATTATTATCACACCATCTGAAAATAATTAATGTTCAGCAACGCTTTATACCTAGATAGGTGTCTAGCAGCGGTTCCAGGTAATACGATGGGCTTGTGACTTTTCACAGCCCATTTTCTTATTTCCCCCTAACCTTATACTCCTCCACCGCCTCCGCCGCCATCCCCACCAAATCCTCCTCCACATCACCCACACGCACCTGACCATTCATCAACATAGGCAACAACCAATCCCGGAGTGAAGTGAGTTCTTGGTTTTCTTTTTGATTAATTAATATTTTCCTGTAAGCAGCTTGTTGATTATCATTAAATTTTTCAAGAAGATGTCTATCGGGCATTAACAAAGGAATATTATTAATTTGATCGTTACTAATATTTGGTTGAGCCGCACCATTAGCCAAAGTAAAAATAACATTTCTAAAATAAGATTGATTCATCGAGTTTATTAAAAATGGAAGTTTACTACAAGGGTCAGCCCCAAGATTAAAATATCCAACTCGCTGATTAACATAGATTGGATAATCTGTTATTGGTACAATTGCGTATTTACCAACCGTAGCACCTGTCATTGCAATCAAAATATCACCTGGTTTTGATTTAAATTTATTGTCAATAGATTTATCCGAAATATCAACTCTAGCTAAATCACTTGTATCAAGTTTATAATCTTCTTGAATATCTTTGATTTTTGCAACTGCAACACCTTTGTCAGTCCACCACTCAGATTTAAATGCGAAACCTCCAGTCGAAGGACAATAAGAATTGAAAGTTCCAACCTCCCATCCCTCAGGCACTTCCCGCTTCAACTCCCTATTCCAGACCATCTTGCCACCACTACTTTTGTAAGGCTTCCCTTCCAGTTCAGGCTGTCCAATAGATGCAGCATACTCCGCAGACATAGGAAAGTCAAACTGCACAAACCAATAGTCATAGATCGTTTTGGCCATTTGCTC
>DAOLFJ010000379.1:0-1112 GCA_035326365.1 Saprospiraceae bacterium
GTCAGGTTCATAAGACATTGATTATAAAGCAATAAAAATTTAAACATACTCTAAATACTAATGGTACAAAGAAATTTATTCTATAGTTTAAGTTGGTTTTTCTTTATTCAATGAATTACCTTTGCCCAAGTAAAAGGGTTAAAGTAGACAAAAATAAGAATTACTTTTCCAAATAAAATCAATTCAATATCAAGTATTTATGACCGAAAATAAACAAGCCAAACTCGATGCTTTCTCTAGATTGCTAGATATTATGGATGATTTGCGTGCTAAATGTCCGTGGGATATGAAGCAAACAATGGAAACATTGCGTATCCTGACCATTGAAGAAACTTACGAATTATCTGATGCCATCATACAAAATAATATGTCTGATGTCAAAGAAGAACTAGGAGATCTGATGTTGCATCTAGTCTTTTATGCCAAGATTGCTGAAGAAAAACAAGATTTTACCATGGCGGACTCACTTCATGTTGTGTGTGATAAACTCATCAAGAGGCATCCACATATTTATGGAGATGTAAAAGTAGAAAACGAAGAAGATGTAAAAAGAAATTGGGAACAAATAAAACTAAGCGAAGGCAAGAAATCTGTGCTTTCTGGCGTGCCATCTGGACTTCCCGCTATGGTCAAAGCATACCGTATGCAAGAAAAAACAGCCCAAGTAGGATTCGAATGGTCACATATCGATGATGTGTGGTCAAAAGTGGAAGAAGAAATCAACGAATTTAAAGAAGTAGCAAAAACAGATGATTTGGCCAAAAAAGAAGATGAATTCGGTGATATTCTATTTTCATTAATCAATTATGCTCGTTTTGCAGGTATCAACCCAGAAACAGCCTTGGAAAAAGTCAATCTAAAATTTAAATCTAGATTTGAATACATCGAAAAAAATGCACCAAAGTCACTAGAAGACATGACACTCGATGAGATGGATGCTTTATGGAATCAGGCAAAAGTTCTACTTTAGTGGCAATCTAATAGTGTGGTGTCGAAGTAGTATTGCCTCCCAACTTTCTCCAAGCGCTTTGCAAGCTTCTTTAAGTACTTCCCAACTTTCTCCAAGTACTTCACAAGCTTCTCTAAGTACTTCACAAGCTTCTCCAAGTACT
>DAOLFJ010000379.1:1212-4133 GCA_035326365.1 Saprospiraceae bacterium
GTACTTCACAAGCTTCTCTAAGTACTTCGTAACCTTCTTCGAGTACTTTACAAGTTATATTTAAGGCTTCTATATTTGAAGGAATAGCAAACAGACAAGTTTGCAAATCCAGTAGGCTTTAAAATTATAGAAATGATTATTTTGATCAGAGCTTGAAGCTAATTATGTCTCGATGAATACATATATAAAGATAAATCTCTGAAAATTGGCTTTCTTACTTGGATTGTAAAATGAATTTGATATATTTGTACTGAAAATGTATCGACATATATTGAGAAATACATGACAAATCGAGATTACTTAAAATATGTTTAGCCTATTCTGATTTAAAAAAAATCATCATCCAAAGATAAGACCATGATAAAACAAATGATATTAATAATTACAGTTAGTGCCGTATCGGCACTAACTGTTTTTGGTCAATATTTCAGCAGAGTCTATTTTGATGATCTTAGAATAGGAAGAGGATATAGCGCATTTCCGATTAATAATGATGAATTTATATTTACCAAGGGACTATTTTTTGATTCCATCCCAGATGAAGTAGCCAATATTACCAAACACAACCAACATGGCGACATTACCAAAGAAATCAACCTGGAATATAAATGGCTCTTCATAACTAATTCAGGAATTGTAAGAAATGATACCTTTTTTTATAATGCCAGAGATACAAGGCTACAAGATGGTAAATACCATTGGTATATAGGTATGTTAGACAAAGATGCAAGTCAATTGGCGGAATATAAATATGAAATGCCCCTTGCGTTTGGAGAATATCCTAGAGCCTACGATATTGATCTTGTAAAAAATAATGAAATGATCATATGGGGTAATGGCTATGATCCATCCAAGGAGAATAGCCAAGAGGATCTAGGTCTTGTATGGCTCAGGGTCAAACTAGATGGTACCCTAATATCTGGTCCCAATTACTACAAACCACCTATAGATGCATGGGGCATTACTCCCAATGCCAAAACAGATCTCGATGGCAATATGGTATATGTCTATGAAACTAGACCAAAAAACAATCAAGGTGGTCATGACGAATTTAGAATATTGTACAAATTGTATGAAGATGACACTGTAAAAGAAATAGGAAGGATATACCATAATGATTTTGACAATGGGAATGCATTTATGGGAGTAGGCCATGATAGTAGCTATTTAGTGCATACAGGCGACGATAGAAGGGGATATCATTTTACGCCTAGATTTATAAAACTTGATAAAAATGGTAGTGTATTGTGGGATACCACTTTTAAGAATTTTTGGTCAGTTTACAGTGCTTTAGGTGAATATTATAATATTCAAAAACCAACCGTTTCAAGTATCATACGAGCAAAAAACAATGACTTCATTATCTCAGGAAATAACTATGCGGTTGACAGTTTTTACATAAATTCACTAGGTAGGAAAATAGATGCATCATCTTTCTCAAGCTTTATAGTTAGGATATCTCCTGAAGGGCAGATCATTTGGCGTCGAGCCTTTATATCTGTTAAAGATGATGGCGAAGCAATGGATTTGTATGCCAATAGTATAGATGAAATGGCAGATGGAAGCCTAATTATAGGCGGTAGCATACAGTCAAAAACTAGCACTACCTATAAGACCTTTCCATGGGTCATGAAAGTAGGCCCTAATGGCTGCTTTGATCCCGAGTGTAGCAATGTACCTGACGACAGATGGTGGTATTTTCCAGAGGAGATACCCACCTCAGCGACCGACTTAGTCACCTACGAGAAGTTATCTCTATATCCTAATCCGGGGATAGATAAAATAAATATCTCACTACCCGATGGCATCACCTATCCGCTACAATATCAGATTACCACGATGTCAGGACAGACAGTGGAGACTGGGGTACAGCAAGAGCAAGCATTCAGCCTTGATGTTGGGTTTCTCTCATTAGGGACGTACATTATCTTGTGTAAAGATAAGTCAGGCAAGGTATGGTATGGCAAGTGGGTGAAGATATAGGGCATTTCATCAAAGTACAAGGATCAAATGATCAAGTGGAATGGGTAAGCAAGATTATAAAAATAGAATAAAGATTCATAATGAAAAGCAGATATATCAAAGTATTGATATTTATTATAGTTGGGACTGGCCTTTGCCAGTCCCAATCTAAGTATGACCACAACTATGTCATGGGTTACTGGAGTAGTGAAGGGTATAAAGATCCTATATTGCAGTTTACAACAGAAGAAGTAACATTGAAGCATGAACAATTGGCATTGGGGTTTCTTGTAGCTGGTATCTCAATGAGTGATAAATATGGGAATTTAATATTTTATTCTAATGGATGCGATATTGCTACTAGAGATCATGATATCATGGAGAATGGATCTGGTCTGAATCCTGGTGAAATTTCAGATAATAACTGTGATTTTCCATTGGGGTATACATCTGGTCAACAATCTATGCTTTCTTTACCTATACCAGAAAGTGATACATATTATATTATGTTTCATGATAGGGTGAATAATGTACCTGATAGTCTTCGTTTGTATTGTGATCTTAATTATTCGATAATAGATATGTCTTACAATGAAGGCAAAGGAAAAGTCATCCAAAAAAATGTACCAGCACTATCGGATCTAGAGGTAAGTTATGGTAATATCACTGCTGTAAAACATGACAATGGCGTGGATTGGTGGGTAATAAAGCAGGATTATAGATATACCAATAGGTATTATAAAATCTTGGTGACCGCCGAAAATTTATCGGTGCATAACGAACAAAGTATTGGTAACATATGGACAAATGATGGTGGTAGCCAAGCATCTTTTTCACCCGATGGCACGAAATATTTTAGATTTTCTAGTCGCGATGGACTTTATGTAATGGATTTTGATAGAAGCTTAGGTGTTTTCTCGAATTTTAGAAGCGTAATGACTGTACAAGAAGATTTATTT
>DAOLFJ010000380.1:0-4129 GCA_035326365.1 Saprospiraceae bacterium
ATTATTTTGAAGTCAGGTTCATAAGGTATTGATTATAAGGCAATAAAAATTTAAACATACTCTTAACTTAGTATGGTTCTTATATAATATAAATATGTAACTTTTTATATTATTGTCCTATGGTGGTAAAATATTGGTAGCGATGGGTGAAACCCAAAGCAAAAGATTAAAAAATTATAGTTTTTGACGCTATTTTGCCTGAAAGAATCAAATAAATCGCGAAAAAATAGTTGATTTGGGAACTGACCTAATTAGTTACAAAAATATCTTGGTAAGAAAGATTATTTTATTTATTTCAATTTGTTAAAACATACTTCATCGCTCCCAACATAATACCTAAAGTAACTACTTTATGCATCATTTTACTGAAATACCACTTAAGTTTACCGTTGATGTCAAATAATATAATCGGTTGATTGACAATGACAAAAGTAGTAGGTTGTACTATTAATTTGGCGAATCATATGTTTGTGTAAAATTAATTTAAATAATTCATTTAAATTTGTAGGAACATTATCTTAAAATTTTTACATTTGCGGTATATATGTGTTAATACTGTCATTTGTATAGTATTTGTTAGTAGTATAATATACATTAAAGATATAAAAATAGGATTAGGTATTGTCCATCTTGTTTTTTAAATAGTTTTCTCAAATTTTTAGGTTCACTTACAGTAGTGAAAATAAAATTTATCCAAGGGCAGCGGGCGTCGGAACCTTCTGCCCTTTTTTTATTCATATCTTTTGGTCTACTTCGAAAATGCAAATTGGTTGAAAATCAACCGTTTTCACCCTGCCACCAAAGGGAAACGTTTGATTATCAAAATTAGAAAACATAATTTTTAGTTTATTTGAATAAAGGACTTTTCGGAGAGGACTCATCTTTATATATTTAAACTTTTTTGCCTTACAATTCTTTATTACAATACATAACAGTTAATTAGCAATGGATTTATTGGATAATATAGTTGAATTTCGTTCGTCTCCCGATTTAAGGGCGAAGTTGTTTTCTTTGAGTACACTCAAAACACTCAAGAAAGGAGAAGTATTGATGAGTGAAGATTCTTATATTAGATCCATTCCTATTGTCATCAGCGGAAGCCTACAAGTGATCAGAACGGATGATGCGGACAAAGAAATCATGTTGTACTATATCAAAGCGGGCGAAAGTTGTATCATGTCATTTTTGGGTGGTCTACATAACGAACGAAGTAAGATAAAGGCGGTAGCAGAAGAAAACACAGAAATCCTTTTTCTTCCCATAGAAAAAGTACGAATTCTTATCAAAGAATACCCACAATGGTTGGACTACATCTTTAGATTATACCACAAACGATTTGAAGAATTATTAGAAGTAGTCAATGAAGTTGCTTTCAAAAAAGTAGACGAAAGATTAATGAGTTTACTTCACAAAAAAGTAGAACTCACAGGAAGCAAAACTTTGGAAGTTACTCACGAACAACTTGCAAATGAATTGGCTACTGCACGCGTAGTTATTTCTAGATTACTCAAGCAACTAGAAGATTCAGGCGAGGTGAAACTTGGCAGAAATAAGATCACTTTAAGGTAAGTTTTTGACTATGTAACTATTGTTGCTTAAGCTCTTATACATGAGCATTATCTTTGCGCTCGCATTGATGATCATAAGAAATCATTTTTTATCAGTACACATTGTAGTTTGCGATAGACTTATTTTAATCCCAAGCGTAATTACCATTGGGGAGACGTATGTTCTTATTGTAAAAATTACTATTTTTGACATTGTAGTTTTGATTTCTATCTTTTTAAAAACAATTAGTTCACAACACAGATGAAGTATATACCTTCCGTTGATTGGTTAAAAAATTATAACAAAACCTGGTTAAGTGGTGATATTTCTGCGGGACTTACCGTAGGTGTCATGCTAATCCCTCAAGGTATGGCTTATTCTATGCTTGCTGGTTTACCACCTATTTATGGCTTATATGCGGTGACTATTCCGCTTATCATTTATGCATTATTGGGTACTTCTCGTCAGCTTGCTGTAGGTCCTGTGGCCATGGTTAGTTTGTTGATAGCTAGTGGCGTAGGTGGTTTAGCGGCTTCAGGATCAGATGATTATGTCATGCTGGCAATCTTGCTGGCACTTCTTGTAGGTTTGATTCAGTTTGTGATGGGTATTTTTAAGTTGGGTTTTTTGGTCAATTTTCTTTCCCATCCCGTTATTGCAGGTTTTACTTCTGCAGCAGCCATTATTATTGGCTTCAGCCAAATGAAACACTTGCTCGGTGTAAAAACTGATGGCGAAAAACTACTAGACATCATCACTCAATTATGGCAACAATTGTCTGCTATTCACATGATGACTTTTATCATTGGTGTGTCTGCTATTTTGATTTTAATTATCGTCAAAAAGATTCATAAAAAAATACCTGCACCTTTGGTCGTTGTTGTTTTGGGTATTTTGAGTGTTTATCTTGGTGGTTTGCACGAGCAAGGTATTAAGATTGTCGGGACCATTCCACAAGGTTTGCCATCATTCAGTATGCCTAATTTTGATTTTAGTACCATGCAAAAACTTCTTCCTACAGCATTTACGATAGCTTTTGTAGGATTTATGGAGTCTATCGCTGTAGCCAAAGCCATTCATGCACGCCACAAAGATTATAAACTAGATGCCAATCAAGAACTCATCAGTCTAGGTCTTGCAAATATCGTAGGATCGTTTTTTAAATCATTCCCAGTGACAGGAGGATTTTCAAGAACAGCTGTCAATGATCAAGCAGGTGCCAAAACAGGTCTCGCTTCTATCATTAGTGCTTTGTTGATTATCTTGACATTATTGTTTTTGACAACTTACTTTTATTATCTTCCAAATGCTGTACTGGCTGCCATTATTTTGGTTGCAGTGTATGGATTGATAGATTTTAAGGAAGCAAAACATCTTTGGCATACTGACAAAACAGATTTTTATTTATTCATAGCTGCGGCTATTGGCACTTTAATTTTAGGCATAGAAGAAGGAATTTTATTGGGCGTTTTGTTATCTATGATTATATTGATTTATAGGGTTTCTTATCCACATGTCGCTGAGCTAGGTAGAATTGGAAATGGAGCTACTTTTAGGAATACAGCAAGATTTGAAGATGCTAAGATCGATGATCATATTGTCATCATGCGATTTGATGCTCAATTGTATTTTGCTAATGTCAATTTTTTTAGAGATAAAGTGACTGAACTTATCAAAAAACGCAAACAAGCCACTTATTTTATACTTGATGCAAGTGCTATCAGTACCGTAGATTCGAGTGCATTGCATATGTTGCATGACTTGATCGGAGATTTGAAGACTTCAGGTGTTCATTTTATGATTGCAAATATGATAGGTCCCGTGAGAGATACATTGACCAAAGGAGGTATTATATCTATGATCGGCAAAGAGTATTGTTTTGTTTCTGTGTTGTCAGCTTATGAATTCGCTTCTGCCAAAATGCAAAACGAATCAGTAGATTTTGCCACCCAAACGTTAATAAAACATTAAAAATAATTGGAATTTTGTACAATGTAACATTTGTAACCTAATTCCGAATCAATACCCCTTACTTTTGTATTATCATTAATCAAATAAACAAAAATTTCAAACATGAACATAGAACAAATATACACAGGATGTCTAGCTCAAGGAGCATACTACATCACAAGTAATGGCGAAGCAGTGATCATCGATCCATTGAGAGAAATAAATCCTTACCTAGAGAGGGCTGAAAAAGATGGCGTAAAAATCAAGTATATTTTTGAAACACACTTCCATGCAGATTTCGTATCGGGTCACGTAGATCTTGCTAAAGCCACAGGTGCTAGTATTGTTTATGGACCCACAGCCGCACCTGAGTTTGATGCCATCATCGCCACTGATAACCAAGAGTTTAAAGTGGGTGACATCACATTCAAAGTTTTGCATACACCAGGCCATACAATGGAGAGTACGTGTTACTTACTAAAAGATGCTTCTGGAAAAGATGTCGCATTATTCAGTGGTGATACTTTATTCCTAGGAGATGTAGGTCGTCCAGATTTAGCGCAGAAAGCAGCGCACATGACGCAAGAAGAATTAGCAGGATTGCTTTATGATAGTCTATACAATAAGATCA
>DAOLFJ010000381.1:0-4111 GCA_035326365.1 Saprospiraceae bacterium
GTAGGTGACATCACATTCAAGGTGCTACACACACCAGGTCATACGATGGAGAGTACGTGTTACCTACTCAAAGATGCTTCTGGAAAAGATGTCGCATTATTCAGTGGTGATACATTGTTTTTAGGAGATGTAGGTCGTCCAGATTTAGCGCAGAAAGCAGCACATATGACACAAGAAGAATTAGCAGGTTTGCTTTATGATAGTCTGTACAACAAGATCATGCCACTTGCCGATGATGTGACTGTTTATCCTGCTCATGGAGCGGGTAGTGCATGTGGCAAAAACATGATGAAAGAAACGGTCGATACTTTGGGTAATCAAAAGAAAATGAATTATGCCTTAAACCAACCGAGTAAAGAAGCTTTTGTCGTAGCGGTAACAGATGGTTTGTTGCCTCCTCCGGGATATTTCGGTATGAACGTAGCTATGAATAAAAAAGGATATGAAAGTTTTGAAAGTGTACTAAATCAAGGTCTTACAGCTATCAAGCCAGCAGAATTCGAAGCAGTAGCAGATAGTACTGGATCACTTATCTTAGATACAAGAGATAATGGCGATTTTGCCAGAGGATTTGTACCTCAATCTATCAATATTGGATTAAATGGAGATTTTGCTCCTTGGGTAGGTGCCTTAATCATTGATGTCAAACAACCAATTTTGCTCGTAGTGGACAAAGGGAGAGAAGAAGAGACCGTAACAAGATTGAGTCGTGTAGGATTTGATAATATCTTAGGGTATCTAGAAGGAGGTTTTGACGCTTGGAAAGCAGCAGGACAAGAAGTAGATACAGTAAATCGTATTACACCTGCAGAATTTGAAGCAAAGGTAAAAATCGGTGAAGATAAAGTCGTCGACGTCAGAAAAGAGAGTGAATATGCAGCAGAACATATAGATGAAGCATACAATAAACCATTAGCTTATATCAATGATTGGATCAAAGATGTCAATCCATCTGAGCACTTCTTTATGCATTGTGCAGGTGGTTATAGGAGTATGATGGCTGCAAGTATTTTGCAAGCTAGAGGTTACAGAAACTTTACAGAAGTAGAAGGTGGATTTAATGCAATAAGCAAAACGACATCCCTTCCTAAAACTGATTTTGTTTGTCAGAGCAAAATGATGACGGTTTAATTCTAATTAACATTTTAAATAATAGAAAAAATGTTCAGTTTTTTAAAGAGTATATTTTCTGGAGGTACAGCCACAGATCTCACAGAATTGATAAACGCCAATGCTTTTTTGGTAGATGTGCGGACGCCAGGCGAATTTGCATCCGGCCACTTAAAAGGTTCTGTCAATATTCCACTTGATTCTATCGGTGGTAATATTCAGAAATTTAAAGGCAAAAAAGATATCATAGTTTTCTGTAGAAGTGGTAATAGAAGTAGTCAAGCAAAAGCAATCCTTGATGCCAATGGTATCACAGGTGTTGTAAATGGTGGATCAATAGATTATGTAAGCAATTTTGTGAAATAAGGGTTTTCTCACTATTCAGTTGGAACGATAGACATTGTAAATCAAAGTCTTGAAAGTCCCACTGAATAGTTTTTTTAGTAAACCTTAACCTTAATCTCAGCCTTAATCTCAACCTTAATCTTAGCCTTAACCTTAATCTCAGTCTTAATCTCAGCCTTAATCTCAGCCTTAATCTAAAACAATCAACAATCAATCTATATGTACGAATTAATAACACAACCATGGCCTTGGTACGTCGCGGGACCACTCATTGGTCTTACGGTGCCGGCGCTTCTTATATTGGGGAATAAATCTTTTGGAATATCTTCTTCTATGCGTCACGTTTGTGCAGCTTGCCTTCCTGCTAATATTTCCTTTTTTAAATACGACTGGAAAAAAGAGATTTGGAATCTTGCTTTTGTCTTTGGTATTCTTATCGGAGGTATTATTGCTGTGACTGGACTTTCTAATCCAAATGATATAGTGGTAGCAGATGAACTAAAAACTGAATTAGCGGGCTACGGTATCACAGATTATAGTGCTTTAGTACCAGCCGAAGTTTTTAGTTGGGACCAATTAGCCACACTTAAAGGATTCATTATGGTGATTTTGGGTGGTTTTATCGTAGGCTTTGGCACTAGATATGCAGGTGGCTGTACGAGTGGTCACGCTATCATGGGACTTTCTACTTTGCAATGGCCTTCCCTTGTGGCGACATGCTGCTTTATGATAGGAGGTATTCTTTCAGCAAATTTTATCCTTCCTTATATTTTATCACTTTAAATCTATAATAGACATGATCAATCAAAATAATACAGCTGATGAGTTTGTTGCAGTGCAAAGTGATGACTTAACTGTAAGAGAACTAGACAGTATTTGTGTAAACGAAAGTCAACTTGAACATAAGTGGTACCACAATCTTAAATACGTCTTAGTAGGTATAGCTTTCGGAATTGTATTCGTAAAAGCTGAAATCATCAGTTGGTTTAGAATCCAAGAGATGTTTAGATTTCAGTCTTTTCACATGTATGGTGTCATTGGTAGCGCAGTAGTAGTGGGCGCTCTTTCTGTATGGCTCATCAAAAAATTTAATGTACGTACAATATATGGCGAAGAAATCATCTTCCATCCCAAAACATTCAATAAAGGTCAAGTCATAGGAGGACTTTTATTCGGTATTGGTTGGGCAATTACAGGAGCATGTCCAGGCCCATTATTTGCGTTAATTGGTTCAGGGGCAACGGTCATCATTGCTACTTTGTTGAGCGCTATTGCAGGTACTTGGGTGTATGGTTACTTTAGGGATAAACTTCCTCATTGATAAATATAAGCTTTCATGAACGATTCGAATAAACATAGTTCTGAACACCAATTTTTGAATATCCAATCATTGGTGTATATGGTCATCCTTGTCATTGCTTTTGTCTTGTTTTTGATCATTCAAATATTTAATACAACAGACGAAATTATCCCTTGGCCAAAAAGCGATGACGCACCTGAAAGTCAGTCCCTTGCTGTAGATGAACAGATTTTTACAAAGGAATCCACGGAGTTATGGCAACCATTACCGCTTGAGTCTATCAAAGGTTCTGCTTTAGAATCACAGATCATGTATGGCAAAGATTTGATCGCTCATACATCCAAATATTTAGGGCCAAATGGCAGCGTAGCTCAGATTTCTAATGGACTCAATTGTCAGAATTGTCACCTAGACGCAGGTACCAAAATATTCGGTAATAATTATGGTTCTGTTGCAGCTACTTTTCCAAAATTTAGAGAGCGAAGTGGCACTCACGAGTCCATTTATAAGCGTGTCAATGACTGTCTAGAAAGAAGTCTAAATGGATCACCACTTGATACCTCTAGTGCTGAAATGCAAGCCATCAAAGCATACTTTTTGTACTTAGGTAAAAACGTAGAGAAGGGCACAAAAGTAAAAGGTTCTGGTTTTCAAGACTTAGCTTTTTTAGATACGGAAGCAAATCCTGTTGCAGGCAAACAAGTTTATCTACAGAAATGTGCAAGTTGTCATCAAGCAAATGGCGAAGGCGTACTAGCAAATACGAAAGATGAATATACCTATCCGCCTTTGTGGGGCAAAAACTCCTACAATGATGCCGCAGGATTGTATCGTCTAAGCAACTTTGCAAAATATGTCAAAACCAATATGCCACTTGGCGCTACTTATCAAGCACCACAATTGTCTGACCAAGAAGCTTGGGATCTTGCAGCTTTTGTCAATAGTCAGCCACGACCACATAAAAATACACCGGCTGACTGGCCAGATATTTCCAAAAAACCTATGGATCATCCTTATGGACCCTATAGTGACAGCTTCACTGAACATCAACATAAATATGGACCATTCAAGCCAATTGCTGAAGCTCGAAAAGCAAAAAAATAAATAAATCAAAAACAATCTAATACCATCATGAGCCACAATAGAAGAAACTTTATCAGAAAAATAGGCATGCTTAGTGCAGGCGCTAGTTTGCTACCTGTCACTCAATTGTCGGCAGCTGAAACCAAACAAAAAAAACAAAATAGGGAAAGTTCGGAAAGTGACAAATCCATTGTAAAAGTGAATATCCTTCAGACCACAGATGTACATTGTCAGATACATCCTCATGACGAATTATTTTGGGAAAATGATAAA
>DAOLFJ010000382.1:0-4102 GCA_035326365.1 Saprospiraceae bacterium
CCTAGGGAGAGCCGATCACAATACTAATCTAAACTATAAAATCACCATAAATAAAACTGGTGGAATTAATAATTCGGGAAATAACCTTGGAAGTAGAGGCGAAAATGTACCTACATTAAATTCTGGAAATAATAATGCTGATTGCAACTATTCTGATCTAGGATCTAAATCAGGGAATGTCATTGGAAATACTGTTGGTAAATACAAATCAGATAAGAAAGCGTGCAAAAATGCAGCATCAGTCACGGTTACCAAGACAGATGGATCCGCCAGAACAACAATTCTCGTTTATGCTTCAAATGATGAAAATACACGTGGGTCGCTGGTTGCCTCTGATGAATTTGCCAATGGAAATTCTACAGGAAGCAAAACAATTCCTCTCACTGGAGTAAAAAATAAGTTCATTACTGTCGAGCTTAATAATCGATCAGCAACCAATAAGTTTAAGTACGATCTAAGTATTAGTCAATAATTTTTTTAACCCTTTCAATTATTTATTTATGAAATTTTATAATTTCCTGTTAATTATTTTATTAACAATAGTGTTTAATTCAGAAAATATTGGGCAAAGGATTTCAAGCTCCGTAGAGGTAGAAGTTGAAGTAGAGGTAGGCGATGTAGAAATCGAAGTAGAAGTAGAATTCGGAAGAAAAAAATTGGGATGTAGAGAGTTTGGAATATGCAGTGTTTCAGGAGATATAGGACGAAAATCTTTTTCAACACTTTCATACAATAACAAATCAAAACAATTGGTTTTTAAAATTGAAATTGAAGGATTTAAGGCAAGTCAAAGTGATAAAATTAAGTACTTTGAAGGTCAGACCACAGTTAACTTGAATGAAGAGTGGGTTTTGCCTGAGAATTTAAGACAAGATCTAAAAATAGATAAAAAATATGTGATTAAACCAGGTTCGTACCCATTAAAAAAATTCGGAAAATTTTATTTGTTAGGCTTTAAATCTTGATAATAAAATATGTCTATTGCTCTGTCAAGATCACTTATTCTATTCAGTTTTCTGACAGAGCAAAATTGTAATATAACCCGATATTCTTCAATAGGATTTGGTTTTTTAAATTCACACTATTTAATTATATTTATGAAACAAATAATTTTTCTATTTATAATGGTCAACCTTGGTATTTTCTCAGCACATGGGCAAAAAAGCACCTTCACTCAAAAAGTCACCAAGCTCAACATCTCTAATTCGCTCAAAGCAAAAGCTATCACAGCTTACAACGCGACAAAAGATCCATGTTGGGATGGCGATGGACCTGTTACCAAAGATTGTACGGACCTAAAAGATCCTTGGGGCGATGACCCTATACCTTCAAGTCCACCGGTGGATACAAGTACTAGACTAACTGCATTTTATGCCTTCGAAAAAGATATACTGGATGGCAAAGGCGGATTAAATCTTCCTGGCAAATTAGTCAAAGATGCTTGGAACATTCACCCAGGATATTCACTCAAAGCCATGCGTGCTAGATTAGATTATTATTCGTTAAAAATTGATAAGTAATTTATCTTTTTAAATATTATTATCATAGGAGTATGATGAGCAAACGGTCATTTTTACGCACTTATTTTTGGTCGTTTGTTTTGCTCCTTATATTATATCAAACACTTAAATAAAGACCATGAAGTTTATAGTTTTCTTAGTTTTAATTTTACAATTCACCATTATATCATCAGCTCAACAAGACTCTACCCTAAAATGGATACAAATGCCTGCTGAAGGTATTGTTTCTATCTCTGGAAATCTTGACGAAGGCAACTTTATGTCTAATATCTCTTGGGCTTGGAATAGCGCAGTAGCTTGTTTTCCACAGACACAATCACGCAAATTTACGGGTCATCATGTCTTATATGCCATTGATCTTCCAGCATATACTGAGTACGAAATTTGGGTCGAGCCTGCTGATAAAAATGCCAATTTCAGTCTCTATGCTTATCAAGTTGGGACAATTTCCACGTACAACACCGTTCCAAACTTATCAACTTGTATTCGTTGCGAAGCTGACCACAAATGGGATTATAAAAAACGTGGTCAAGTACAAGATCATACGCGACGCGTCAAAGATATATTGGCTACCACAAGTCCATACCAAGTTATTATCGGTGTGGTTGGGGCAGAAGGATTGGCAGCGGGTGAGTTTATGCTACACGTAAAGAAAAAATAGAATAAAACATTTCGTACTTTCAAAATGTGGTTCATCTTCATAAACCAACTTGCTTAATTGTCAGGTTGGTTTATTTTTTTTATTCCATTACAACCTTTTCCAACTTTAATCCGTCATTACTATCAAACAACCATAAATCAACATTTTGAAAGTTGTAGATATACATCAGGATTTATACCAAATATTGGAAAGTGCCATCAGACAAGATAGGCAAGCACAAAAAGTATTGTATAATAAATTCGCACCCAAAATGTTGGGCGTATGCAGACAGTATGTGGCTGATATTCAAGTGGCTGAAGATTTATTAGTGACATCTTTTATGAAGGTATTCAGCAATTTACACAGGTTTGAGAAACGTGGACATTTCGAAGGATGGATGAGAAGGATTTTTGTCAATGAGTGTATTTCCTACATCCGGTCAAATCAGAAAGTTCGTTTCGTAGATGAAGATATGAATGTTACCACAGCCGAAAGTACCGATGATGCGCTGCTGACACAGGATATTCAAGCAATCATAGACATGTTGCCAGAAGGATGCAAAATGGTGTTTAATCTATTTGCCGTAGAAGGTTATAAGCACCAAGAAATAGCTGATATTTTGGGCATCACAGAAGGTACATCTAAGTCCCAACTAGCATATGCGCGTAAAATTCTACAACATACCATTCACCAATTTAATATGGCAGATCATGGATAATCACTCAATGGATAATAAAATAAAAAAATATTTCGAACACCGAACCATAGTCCCTAGTACCAAAGCTTGGGATAGACTAGACTCGATGCTCACAGTTGCCGAAAAGCCAAAAAAGCGTTTTACCATATATTATATGATGGCTTTTGCAGCATCTTTGGTCACTATTTTGGTGATGTTTATGGGCCCAAGTAACGAACAGTTAGAAAACATTGGCGTTTCCAATAAAGTAGCTGTAAGCCAAAATGATACCTTAGGTAAGGAAGTAGAAGTCATTAAAAATGAAGTAGTTCTGTCAAAAGATGATATGATTTCAAATGTAGTTGTGAATAGCATTACATCAAGAAATAGTAGTAATACCGAATATTCAACAGTGCCACAAAATGATATAGTTATTAATGAGATATCTAGTGTACCACCAAGTGTAGCTACAGTTTTTCCTGATGATAATCCAGCAAAAAGCCAACAAACCGTTGATGTTGCCACCACAGAAACGCTCAGTGGAAATTTAGAAGTGAATAAGTCAAATATAAAAATCGACCCTGAAGCACTACTTGCATCTATCACTAAAATCAAAGCAGCACCAACCAAAACAGACGCTGCAACAAATGCCAAGAGAAGGCGAATAGATCCAAACACTTTGTTAGACGAAGTAGAAAACGTAGTAGCCAAAGGTTTTTTGGTAAGAGCATTATCTTCTTTAAAGGAAACATCAGACGAAATCTTGACGTCAGTATCAAATAGGAACCAAGAAAAACAATAACATAATTTAATTTTTAAACACAATCAAAATCAGATAAAATGAAATAAGCATGAATCCATTCTAGTAGAACACAAACCAGAATTTTCATGCGAATTCCATCTGACTTTTAAAAACAAATAAACACATACAGATGAAACATTTAATTTATCTCTTGCTACTGCTTTGTCCATTAGCTTCTATCAAGGCACAAAAATCTTTTGACAAAGAAGTCAAAGCCATCAGTAGGCAAATAGAAAACATCACCACTGAACAAAAAGAATGGCTCAGACAAGAAGTTGAATCCATAAACACTAAGGTGGATAACAATGAACTCACTGCTACCCAAGGTGAAGAGCTCAAAAAAGTAGCTGCCCAAAAATGCGCTACCAATATTGAAGAGAAAATAATTCCTTTAGAAGCCGAACTCCAGCAACTTGTCAAAGATAAAGCGGAAGGCAAATATGATAGAGATCCGGCTGTGGTAG
>DAOLFJ010000046.1:0-22052 GCA_035326365.1 Saprospiraceae bacterium
ATCGTTTAGTTCACTAAACTCTTTAATTCTTTTATCGTCAGAACCATAACCTATTAATTAGCAACTTAGAAAAACTTTAAACATACTCTCAATTTGTCAAGAGCAGTCTTGGTGGAATAATAAAATTAAAACTACCTTTGCCAGCCGGTTAACCAAAATGAATGTAATATCTTTTGATTTTAAATCCAATTTATTTTGTTTACCCAAAATCTTCCAGTTTTGGAAATTATTTAATCTAGGACAATTATAATATTATTGTAAATGAAACGAATTTTAATTACGGGAGCAGCAGGGTTTATTGGTTCCCATCTATGTGATAGATATGTAAAAGAAGGATATCACGTCATAGGAATGGATAACCTTATCACTGGAAATATAAAAAATATTGAACATCTTTTTCCACTCAAAAACTTTGAGTATTACCATCATGATGTTTCCAAATTTGTTCATGTACCGGGACAATTAGATTATATATTGCATTTTGCTTCACCAGCGAGTCCTATTGATTATTTGAAAATGCCCATCCAAACATTGAAAGTTGGTTCATTAGGAACACATAATTTATTAGGTTTGGCCAAATCAAAGAATGCTCGAATTCTTATAGCATCAACTTCTGAGGTATATGGTGATCCATTAGTTCATCCACAAAAAGAAGATTATTGGGGGAATGTCAATCCAATAGGTCCACGTGGTGTCTATGACGAAGCCAAGAGGTTTCAGGAAGCAATTACAATGGCTTACCACACTTTTCATGGTCTAGAAACGAGAATTGTAAGAATCTTTAACACTTACGGTCCGAGAATGAGAGTGGAAGATGGCAGAGTTTTACCTGCATTCTTTTCACAGGCAATACGCGGAGAAGGGTTAACTGTTTTTGGAGAAGGAAATCAAACTAGATCTTTCTGTTATGTAGATGACTTAGTAGAAGGTATTTATCGCTTACTTTTGAGCGATTATTCTGGACCTGTTAATATTGGTAATCCTTCAGAGATTACAATAATGCAGTTTGCAGATGAAATATTAAAACTTGTTCAAAATCCTAAGGCGCACATTATTTATAATCCACTACCTGTAGATGATCCTAAACAAAGAAGACCAGACATCACATTAGCACAAAATTTATTAGGTTGGGAACCTAAGGTGCAAAGGGAAGAAGGATTGATAAAGACTTATGCTTATTTTAAAGAAGTAGTTACTATATAAAATTAAAATAATCGCTCAGCCAATCTAGTGTCTAATTTGGCTGAGCGATTCACTTCTTATTACATTCCTTTTTGTTCGTTAAGTATCTTTTCGAAATCAGCTTGAGCTTGACTCGGTAGACCTATGATAATATTATCTTCTTCATAAGTTTTGTTTTTAGTTTGTCTGAAATTATACACGTTCACTCCATTTTGCAATAGATCTAAAACCAAAAGGTATCTATTTGCTTTGCAATCTCCTGCTTTGCAACCAGTTGTATACATGACTTCACCATCTTTTTTAAGGGGTGTTTCTTCATTCCAGTCTTGTTTAAATTCTGCATAATCTGTACCCATTATTTTTTCAATCCTAGCATCCAAGCTATATTTTGTAAATAGATCGACTTCTTTAGGTAGTTTGCCTACATGTTGAGCTATTTCATTTAAATCAATTCTTACTACGGGAGTTTCTGGTTTTTCTCCTTCATAGGTTTCACTTTTTTCGCCTTCAGGACTTGATTCTGTATTGGCATTTTTGCATGAAGCAAACGAAATTAATAATAAAAAGACAAAAGAAAATATTTTCATGATTTAATATATTTTGAAAAGTAAAATAATGTGACGCAAATTTAATTTTTTTTTCAAAGATTTTAACCTTAGTTTCGCACTTAAATTTAAAGTGTTTTAGCATTGTCGGCTTTTAGATTTTAAATTGTATCAAGATAGTGTTTTAATTGTTAAATATGGAACCTACTTTATTTTATTGACCATTATTTGTTTATCATAAAATTTTAAAGCCATGTTACGTAACCTTCTTTGTTTGTTTTTTATGACCTATTCTATATTAGCTTCTAGTCAAGTTGTCGAGCCTAAAGATCCAAAACATACGGAAGATTGGACAAGAAAACCGTCTGTCCTTGCTGGTAAACCACTAAAATGGGATATTCCGTCGGATGCCATAGTTTTGCTAGACAATAATGTTGATCAATGGACAAAGTTAGATGGGGCAAAAGTAGAATGGACACTCGATAACGGTATACTTACTGTAAAACCAGGTGGTGGTGATATCATGACTAAAGCCTCATTTGGGGATTGTCATTTACATCTTGAATGGAGAAGCCCGCTTGTAGTTAAAGGCGAAGGGCAGGGTAGAGGCAATAGTGGTATCTTCATGCAGTCAAGGTATGAAATCCAGATTTTAGACAATTATAATAACGAAACATATTATAACGGTCAAGCTAGTTCAATTTACAAACAAAGACCACCTTTATATAATGTATGCAGTAAAACGGGTGATTGGAATACTTACGACATTATATATTCAGCACCTAAATTTGATGCTTTCGGTAATAAATTAGCATCAGCTCGTGTTACGGTAATTCATAATGGTGTGGTGACCCAAAATAATGCTGAAATCTTAGGTACTACAGAATATATTGGCTTCCCAAAAAATCCTGTCCACGGTGGAGCACCATTTATTTTGCAAGATCATGGTGATTTAGTCAGTTTTAGAAATATTTGGGTAAGAAGACTTTAATACAAACTTAATGAATTTATACGATACGATCATTTTTGATCTTGGCGCAGTTCTTATAGATTGGAATCCAAGATATGTGTACAAAAATATGTTTGTGACAGAAGAAGCAATGGAGTATTTCCTGTCCGAAATATGTACTTCTCATTGGAATGAACAACAGGATGCTGGCAGACTTTTTGCTGATGCGACAAAGGAGTTGATAGACCAATATCCTCATTATACTAAAGAAATTGAAGTTTATTATGGTAAATGGGTAGAAATGCTTGGCGGTCCAATTCAACCTACTGTAGATATGTTTGCAAAACTAAAAGCTAACAATCGGTATAAAATTGTAGCGTTGACCAATTGGTCGGCAGAATCATTTCCAATTGCACTTGGAATGTATGATTTTTTGCATTGGTTTGATGGTATTTTAGTTTCAGGTAGTGAAAATCTTAAAAAACCTGACCCTGCAATTTTTGAATTACTTCTTGATAGATATGATATTGATAGATCTAAAGCTATATTTATAGATGACAACCCAAATAATTACGCTGCGGCAACTAAACTAGGTATAAAGTCGATTCATTTTCAGAATTCTGATCAATGTAGAGACGAATTGGCTGTTTTATTAAGTATGGATTTATCTTGATGAGACCAATTTACATTTAAAATAAAGATTTATCTTTTTAATACGCTAAATCCCAAACTTATATCTTTATAAATTTAGAGATAAAACGTTTTCCGTTTTTTTGACAACTATAGAAATAAGTTCCTGTTGTCAATCCTCCTACGTTGATGTTTAATTTATGTTGATTCAATTCGGTATCTTTATTCGTCAATACAGTTCTACCTAATAAATCAATAATCTGCCAGTTTTCTATATTACCTAAGTTGGAAAACTCAATTTGTAAATTACCGATAACTGGATTAGGTAGTAATTTTATTTGATCACCTTCTTCAAAATTTTCTGTATTGTTTATAATAGATGCTTCCCATACTTGACTATTCCATGTACAGCCATTCGCATCTGACACCAATACTTCATAGCTTCCAGCATCAGAAACAGTAATAATATTGGTATTTTGAGCTATACTAACACCATTTAATTGCCACTCATATACGTATGGCGCTGTACCACCATTCATAGTAATGGAAATATATCCTGGATTAGCATCAATAATTTGAAGCGATAATGAGTCTACTATCAAATTTAATGGTGCAGGACTTAAAACTTCAAAGGTATCTTGTGCAATACAACCATTATCATCTGTAACTTCTACTGTATAATTCCCTGCTAGTAGATTGGTGAGTTTTGCATTGCCTTCGTTTCCTAACCACTTAATGTCGTAATTACCAGTGCCACCTTTTATAAAAACAGATATTTCACCGATTGAGTCACCAGGACAAGGATTATTTGTAATATTTTCAGTGATGATAATTTGTTCTGGTTGTGACAATTGTATTGATTGGGAAGATGTGCAATTATTACTATCTGTAATTGTAATGATGTAATTTCCACCTGAAACATTATTGATTAATGATGTCGTATTCCCATTGGACCATTGATATTGATAAGGACTGATGCCTCCGATTACAGTCAGATTAATACTACCTGTTTCGTCTCCGAAACATAAAGGCTGCGTTAAGCTAGGATTGGTCAATATCTCCGCGGGTTGATTAATGACAACTTGTTGTATTAGTTCACACGCTGAACCATCAGAAATAGTTACTTGATAGCTTCCTGCTGCCAGTGATGTGACTACACTACCTATTACGTCATGCGACCATCGGATCTCATAAGGCTCAAGTCCACCTTCCACTTCAAAAGACGCCATACCGTTATTTTGACCATAGCAAGATGCATTGGTCTGCTCCAAAGTAGCCGCGATGGTACAACCGAAATCATTACAAGATTGCGTATTGATTACCTTTGTGACTATACATCCATCATCATCTTTGCCTTCAATAACATATCTCTCACCGCCTAATACTGGCTGATCCATGCCTATACCATCAAAAGTAATATGGACTAGCGTGTCTAAATTAAAGGGTGTCAATAATACAGCACCTTTACTGATACACTCTTGATTTACATCAAATGTAATCGGTTTCCACATTGGATCTTGATCCAAAATTTCAATACATATATTACCTGTCTGTGCACCTGATTGAATAATTTTGGAACCGACTTGGATATAATATGTTTTGCCTGATTCTACATTATCTAAATGCATGAAACCATTACAAAAGTGTGGGTTTTTATTGCAATAAATTGAAGTTAAGTCATTACAAGTCCCTTCATAAACAGAAAGTATGTGCTCAAAATCTACGTTTGCTCTTATGAAAACATTATTCGAACTTGGCGCTACAAAAGAAAACCACACATCAGACATAACCGTATAATCGCAAGATGGTCGCACACCTGAGTAACTTGCACCTGTATTAATGGAAGCAGCACATTGACTGTTGAGCACAACGGGGAATGAAGCCACACAATCATCATTTGTGATTATAGGTGATTGCTGCTCTATAATCTGACCACAAACATTTCCTTCGAGAATAGAGAAATATCCACTAACTTGGAAATAGTAATTTTGACCAATCTCAACATTTTTAATTGATATTTTTTGTCCAGAATATTCTGATGCTACTTCTACCAATTGATCGCAACTTCCCTTATACACAGCCAATGCATCTGCAAAATCAGCATTACTTTTAAATTCAAAGGCATTCGTATCTTGTGGTGTAAAAGCATACCATATATCTGCTCTCGACCTTATGTTTTTGGTCGGAATAGGGCCATCGAAGTCAGCAAGTTTATTTTGTGCATTTACACACGGTTGATTTTTTAAAATCGGAATGGCTTCCAAACATAAGTCGCTGTCGGGTTGAGCTGTGATGGCAGGATTGGATACCAAAGAAATACATCCATTTCCTTTTTCTAATCCAAATTCTGCAGCTTTACCAGATAAACGTATGATATAATCTTTTTCTGCCTCTGCTTTAAGAATAATTTCTTCTCCTTCAAATCCATATTCATCTCTGTTTATACTTTTTATTTTCGATGGTTGCACACAACTTCCTTCGAATATTTCAATTTGATCATTAAAACTACTTTGGGTAAATAATTTGAAATCAGCATTTGATGAAGACTTCCATGTATAATATAAGTAACCAATTGCAGGGTCTGCATTTGTGGGGTCGAGATCATCCGTATTTAATGCATTCGTATTATCAAAAACAAGACAATCACCATCCGTAACCAATGGTGTAGCTTTATTACATCTATCATTGATACTACCTTTTCCAGTTACTTTTACATTGTCAAAACCTACCCACCAAGCCCAACCTCCATCATTGTGCTCCCATATTAATCTGATTTGTTCTCCTCTGAATGGCGATAAATCTATGGAATCCTGCTGTGATTTGTCCACTTCAGGACCACCAAAATCGGATGTGTAAATTTTGACAGGAATCCATTCTTTTCCATTGTCTACATATAATTGTAAATATTCATTGGCTTCATAAGTTCTATATATTAGGTCATATGTTAACTTGTAATTAGAAAATTCGGTTGCATTAAATGTAGGACCATAAATTCTGATTTTGGATAATGGCGCATTTTCTCCCAAGATATCATCATTAAAATAGACAAAACAACTGCCATCTATCGTTCTCCCATCATTAAATATTCCGAAATTCCAATTATCTACACCATTTAGTATTTCAGTGGTCCATCCTTCTGGTAATTTACATTCATTAAAGTTTTCGCCCATTACGATTTGACCATCTTTACTTCCTGTGACACTTATATTGTCAATACCTGCCCACCATCCCCATGCATTAGCATCGTCATATTCTATTATGATTCTCATACTATCTGAAGCGATAAAACTTAAGTCAGCTGAGATATCTACATAATCAGTAAATTTGTCACCTGAGTAGTTTCTATTTTTAAATTCCCTTATGAGATGTTCTTTTTTGCCATTATCAATCCATATGCGTAGATATTCTTGTTTGTCTCTCCTGAAATGTACCTGAGCTTTAAAGTCGATATCAGAAAAATCACTGCCATCAAAATATGCTGAAGTAAACTTAATATTAAATGAGTCGGTTTTATCTCCAGTAAGATCGTCGTCTATAACCAACATACACGAACCATTAATAGAAAGATTATCTGCTTTAGGGTTTTCTGGTATGCCTACAGACCAAGCAGCGTTTTGATTTCCATCTATTTTTACTGTCCACTGATCAGATAATGCACATTGATTAAAGTCTTCAAAGAAAAGAATTTGCTGACCATATAATGAATGTACAGTTAGAAAAAATGTCAAATAAAAAAGAATATTCTTACACATAACAGCGATTTTTTGTTCGGCATCGTAAAAATATATAAGTTTTTTCTATTTTGTTAAAAAATGTAATAAATTGCGTGAAATTTTCTGATATAGCAATAAATATGGCAGGCATTCAACCCTTTCAACCAACATCTGACAAACCTTGGAATAAACAACGAGTCATCCATCTTTACAGGAGATTGGGATTTGGTCCTACTCCGACTCAAATAACAAACGCTTTGGCCGCTAATCCGCAAGTGTTGGTAGGCAGTCTATTGGATGGTATAAAAGCTAGGGCTTTACCTACAGGGCCATCTTGGGCAAATTTTACTGCTACGGATTATGAAAATACCGATAATCTGAAATTCGAACATAGAGAGGAACATTATTATCGTTATTTGACAGATATGATAGATGATGGGTTGCGTAGTAAAATAGTGCTTTTCTGGCATAATCACTTTGTGACAGAACTTAATGTCTATGATTGTAATAAATACCTTTGGAATTATTATTGGTTGCTGAATCAGTATTGTTTAGGGAATTTTAAAACATTTGTAGAAGCAATCGGCAAATCACCTGCTATGCTGAGTTACCTAAATGGTAATTTAAATGCAGTCGGTAATCCCAATGAAAACTATGCACGAGAGTTGATGGAATTGTTTACCATGGGCGAGAATAATGGTTATACACAATTTGATGTAGTAGAAGTAGCTCGTGCTTTGACAGGATGGAGATGTAATATGTATGAATGTAATGACGTGACGTTTGTCAATAGTCGTTTTGATAATAACAATAAAACCATCTTTGGCAAAACTGGAAAATGGGGTTACAATGAAGTTCATAATTTGATCTTTACGGAAAGAAAGGTTCAAGTGGCCCGATATATTTGTGGAAAGTTGTATGCTCATTTTATACATAAAGTACCTGATCAAGAATTTGTGAATGCGCTGGCAGACCTATTTATTGCTAGCAATTGGGAGTTACTGCCTGTATTTAAGGCATTATTCAGAAGCGACCATTTTTATAATGAAGAATTTGTAGGTGCCATTATCAAAAGCCCAATTGAATGTTTTGTGGATTTAGTCAGATTGAGTGGGTTTAATGCTCAAGCAGTTTCGACTAGGTTTGGAACGATGTGGTATGGATCAGAAAATCTCGGTATGAATATTTTTAACCCAATAAATGTAGCTGGATGGCCCGGTCATCATGAATGGATTAATGAAAATACATTGACTCAGAGGTGGAGTTATTCTAGAGAACTTATCAATACGATGGCAAATGAAACTAATCGTGAGAGTTTGAGGACACTTGCTAAAAATTTAGTAGGTTCTACCATTAATGATCCTGAACTTATTACTCGAGAATTGACTTATCATTATCTTGGTCGAGCGCTAGATGATGATCTTCATGCGGCAGCTGTATTATATTTTAAAGGTGATATTCCTGAAAATTATTTTGAAGATCAATCTTGGAATCTTGATTGGAATGAAGCGCCTTTCCAAATTGCTAACTTATTAGGATTTTTAGTCAAACTTCCTGAATTTCAATTGTCTTAAAATACCGAAACGACCATGTGCAAAGATCAAAATAAAATCAAAGTAGGCAAATCTATTGACAACGCTGAAGAACATCAGATAGATCATTCTAAATGGAAAAGGCGTGATTTTCTACAAACAGCAGGTTTATTTACGGCAGGAATGGCAGCATCGCTTCATGGTGTACCACTTTATGCTTTGGGTACATCCAATTTGCTTGCACCACTCAATAATCTGGAAACGGATAGAACCTTAGTCCTCATTCAACTCAGAGGCGGCAACGATGGTCTAAATATGGTTGTAGATAGGTTTAATAGCGAGTATTACAATATAAGACCCAATATAGCTATTACGGAATCCAACCTGTGGGCACTAAATGACAAAAATGGAATGCCTAATAGTATGAACAGTCTTCGTCCGATGTGGGAAGAAGATAAGATGAAAGTGATACATAATGTCGGCTACCCTGAACCAAATTATTCACATTTTAGGTCATCTGATATTTGG
The DNA here is from genome assembly GCA_035326365.1 of Saprospiraceae bacterium. GTDB lineage: Bacteria > Bacteroidota > Bacteroidia > Chitinophagales > Saprospiraceae > OLB9. The sequence goes on from DAOLFJ010000046.1 coordinate 9,080, forward strand.
GCTACTGCATCAGATACGGAAGAATATTTAAACACAGGATGGATAGGTAGATACATCGATCAAGATATGCCTGCTTTCCTAGATGCTCAGCCTACTATTCCACCTGCACTACAGATCGGTGTACAAACAGATCTTATTTTCCAAGGCCCAAGAGTAAACCTTGCTTTAGCAGTGAGCAGCCCACAAGAATTTTATAAACTAGCCGTTTCTGGACAATTGTACGATCTTTCTACTTTGACAAATACACCGAGAGACCAGGAGCTATTTTATGTAAGACAAGTGGCCAATAGCGCATTTAGATACAGTCAGTCCATAAGTAATGCTTACAATAAAGGTAGAAATGAAGTTAATTATCCGAATTCAAATTTGGCACAGCAATTAGCAATTGTTTCTAGGCTTATTAAAGGTCGATTGGGTACAAAGGTTTATATGGTTTATATCGATGGTTTTGATACACATGCTGATCAATATGACAATCACCTTAATTTATTGAATAGAATTTCTACAGCAGTAAGTGCGTTTTATCAAGATCTTGAAGCTCAAAATATGGGAGACAAAGTTCTTGGAATGACCTTTTCTGAGTTTGGTAGAACTATTTATGAGAATGGGTCAGCAGGAACTGATCATGGTACAGGCGCTCCTGTACTGATGTTTGCCAAAGGTATTGGAAAAGGTATCGTAGGTACACCACCAGATCTTTTGAATACCGATATTTATGGCGACCCTGCTTATGGTACGGACTTTAGAGATATTTATGCTTCGGTCCTTCAGAACTGGTTTGGAATGCCAAAAGACGTTTCAGATTTTGTGATTGGAAAAGATAGGTTGCCTATAGATGGACTAGTGCCTACAAAAAATCCACCTGTAGGATCAGAAGAATTTGGAGCTTTGTTGGGACATAAAATTTCTGACAAAAATCCGGATGTGTTACAAATTCACTTTTCTCTTTTGCAAGAAGGTCCAGTCATTATTGAAGTACTAGACAAAAGTGGACAAGTAATCAGACCGCTGATAAACGAATTCCGAAATAAAGGATCACACACCTTAGAGATTAATACCAAAAATTATGTTTTAAGACCTGGTGAATATCAATACAGAATGAAAGTAGGTGGTAAAATATATCAACGTCCACTTTTAATCAATTAATGGCTTTATAAAAAGACTTTTTGACTTAAAATTGTAATCTATTTAAGGTTTTACATAGCTGCTTCTTTTTTCATTTGCTGAGCAACTTCTTTACCTAGATAGTTTTCAATCAAGAAATGTCCAAGATAAATGAGTGGCGTAAGCAAAATAGCCATGCCGAATTTGTAAAAATAATTGACTGTGCCAATAGCTAGTACCCTTGTTAAATCCCAATCAGCACCAATCCAAAAAGCTACTAGAAGTACCACATAACTATCTACCAATTGAGAGATCAGTGTACTTCCTGTGGCACGTAGCCATACTTTTTCTTCTCCGGTATAAGATTTTATTTTATGAAAAACGGCTACATCTAGGATTTGCCCTACCAGAAATGCAATCATTGATCCGACAATAATCCACAATCCTTGCCCCATAACTTTGTTAAAGGCCAAATTCATGTCACTAATACTTGTAGAAGGATCAGCAGTAATCCCACTTTCAAACTGCCACCAGTCATTTGCAGGAAGTCCGATAGAACCATAGACCATAAAAAAAGCATAAAAAACTATCCCAACGGCTAGGTATGAAAGCAATTTTACAGCTTTTACACCATAATATTCATTGATAATATCTGTCATGATAAATACTACTGGCCACAATATGGCACCAGCTGTGAGATTGAGACCAAGACCTTCTACGCCAAAAAGACTTATATTCAACGGCTGAGTGCCAAATAGTTTTTCTAGTGAAAATATTTTTAAACCTACAAATTCTGCAACGATCGTATTTGCAATAAAAAATCCTGCTAACAACACAAAAAGCAAAAAAGCCTTGTTTTTAATAATAGATTGAATGGCCATATGTTCTGTTTTGATATTTATAAAAAAATAAAACTAAAATAAAGACTACTTGTTGAATATACTTTTATTATTAATATCATTTTCTTCTTTTTTATGGATTAATGGACATAAAGTTGCATTAAGAATTTTATATTGTTAAGGTCTTTTATGATTAATTCTGTTGTAATTTTTTATTTTTTAAATATTTTATTTAAAAAAAATGTGACTTATAAAAATTTAAACGTCAGAAGGAATGATAAAACAATTTCATTCGATATTTAATGTCGAATAACTAAATTTTTAAAAACAAAACACCAAAAAAAATGAGCAAATTTGATGAAAAAGTAGCTTTGTATCAAGCAGAATTTACAAAGTTAAAAGTCAGTGTTGACGAAGTGTTGTTGAGAGCAGTTACTAAAGGTTGTGGTCCTGTAATTTATTTACCAGATGCGTCCAAAGTTTCTTCTTCTGATAAATCTGAGTTAGACAGAGTGAAAGAAAATTTCCTAATGAAAAAATTAGGACTTCCTGATAATGACGCTTTAGATGCAGGCATAAAAGCTGTTATTGATATTCTTGGTAGCTCAAATAGCAATAAATACAGAGCTATGTTTTATTACTTATTAGTAAAACATTTCAAAAAAGAATCTATCTACACTGCATAATTCAGCAGGATATAATAGAAAAAAGGCCCGATTGTAAAATTGGGCCTTTTTTTTTCTTTAAATGCTCTCATATTATAATGAGATCCATTGTTTAACAATTTGAAATAAAAAGTAACTAAAAACTATCAGTTTGGTAATTTGCAAATGGGCATATATATTATTGCATCATTATTATCATTTTTTTTGTTGGTCATATAGCAGCGGTATAGACTCAATATAAAGAGATTGACTTGGATATGCAAAAGACAAATTATTTGATTTTACCTTTTCCATGATCGTAAAAATAAGTTCTTGTCTATATGCTAATTCATCTTTGAAAGTAGGCGCATCAATATAAGCACGAACAAAAACGTCTATAGATGATGCGGATAAATATCGCAAATACACAAAGTGATTATCTTCTTGAATGTGTGAATATTGATTTAAAAATCCTTTTAAGTCTTCTATGAATGCACTAATGTTTTTGGGATCTGAGTCATATGTGAATCCTAAATTTGTTTCAAATAATCTAAATTTCCGAATGCCATAATTGATCATCGTTGCATTCGTAAGATTACCATTGGGCACTGTAATTAGTGAATTGTCTACTTTTCTAATTCTTGAAGATCTGAAACCTACTTCTTCAACCGTACCTTCAAAATCCATAGCCATAATATAATCTCCTATATGGAATGGCCTATCAAAAAAGATCATTACAGAGCCAATTAGATTTTTCACCGTGTCTTGAGCTGCGAGCGCCAATGCTAAACCACCAATAGAAAGTCCAGCAATAAGCGCAGTGATATTTACATCCAATAAATAAAGTATTCTGAATATACCCATGATTATTACAGCCACTTTGGCTCCTTTTACAGCTATGGGCATAAGTTGATCATCTATTTTTGACGCTGTTGCAGCAGTAATTTTTCGTAAATAAATGCCTATAATATCTGTGATTTTGAGTACTGCCAACATGGCCACAAAAGTAAAGACGATATTTATAAGTTGAAATATTGGTCTAGATATGGTAATGTTAAAAACTAAAATGGGTAAAAAATATCTTATTAAACCAATGAAAAATATAATTCCAAAATATCTAGCCAATCTATGTAGTTTCGGTAAGTGACGATCTTCAATATGAAGCCTGTCCCAAATAGAGATTTGCATTAATTTATCAATTCCTTTTTCAAAAATTTTAAATAATAGAAAACTAACTATGAAGATAGTAAATAAGCCAATAAATTTCCAAATTTCAACACCTAAAACATGTGTTTTGAGTACATCTGGTATATTGTTTATAATTCCATGCGACCAAGCAGGAAATGTTTTTTTAAATAAAACAGGTATCTCCGTACTCGTTCTCTTAGAGTAAAACCAATTATTATTATATTTCTCTACAGTTAAGCTCGGAAGTTCTCGGGTGACGACGTATGTTTGATTGCCCGATAGACTGTCTCGATATTCTGGATCATTTGGGATGCTTGAGACGACTATCAGAATTCCCTTTGCATCAAGAATTTGTTTTAGATTTTCTGCAAGATCGATCCTTTGCTCCAATGGGATGTCTGGATGGAAAGACATTGCAGCAAGGCTGGAATTTTTATGTTCAACTTCTAAGTTTTTGAGATGATTATATACGACATCATGAGGATTATTTGCAAGTTGTGCATTAAGAATATTAGTAATTAAAATAACGAAGAATAGTGAATATAAACGCATAAAAAAAAGTTTCAAATATCGGAAATTGACAATTTAGTATTAAAATCGATCACCTAAATAGGGACTACTCAGTTGATTTTGCCATAGCATGTCCTTATGGTAACTAGTTTTTGGTGAGATTTGTTTTATCTGTTCATAGCTTTAGTTATAAAATAATGGATAATTAAATTGCTTACTATAATTGTGGAGTTTGTTAAAATGAAAATAATTTCAACATTTTAATATTTGGATATTTATAATATTTTTGCTAAAATTATTTTGTCTTTTAAAGATTTTATCTAACTTTGTCTTGCATTGAAGATAAATCAATTTTAGACTAACCAATCTTTCTTTATTTACACTGCAAGTTCCCGTTTTCGAATATTACGATTTTTATTACAAACATCATTTTTAAGCCCAAAGAACTTTTTATTTTTGGCTTGAGACTTGATGGATATTCACTATTCCAATTTTTTAAACTCCAAAATATTAAAAAAATGAAAATGAGACATGTACTCCTCCTATGTTTAATTGTTCTGCAAATTTCTATATTGCAGGCCCAGTGTCCACCACCGGCCAACGACCATTACACTGCAGCAGCTTCTTTAGTGCTTAATACCCAAAAAGTAGGAACCACTTGTTGCGCGACTGGATTTGGCGATGATCCTGAAACAGATCTTCCAAATCTAGCTTGTAGCGCTGATTTTGATCATAACAGTGTATGGTATAAATATGTAACGGGACAGGAAGATTGGATTTCAGTCAATTTTTACATTATTAGTAACAATGAATATGATGAGAACATGTCGCTGGAGATTTATTCTGGGACAAATGGTGAGCCAGCACCCAATCTCATTAATCAATACGCCTACATATGTGGTGAGAATTACAGAACAATTAATATTGGTTGTTATAATATAGGAGAGACTATTTGGTTTAAGGTTTCCAACAAAATTGGAATTTGTAATGAATTTGTTTTAACGGTTTCACCTGCTTTTAAAGGCAATTGTGTTGCTGATGATGAATGTGTGGATGTTTCGAGCGTTATAATAATGTCTAGTACAGATCCTAATTGTGGTGATTCCCCAAGTACCATAATTTCTGGATGTTTGGGATTTGCATGCCCTGAAACCATCATTGCTACTTGCGGAGCAGATGCATTACCAACTGTATGGTATCAGGTCGAGGTAGATAGTAATGCAACACAACTTCAAACTTATTTTAGTACGACCGGAGATTGGCTGCCGATTCTTTCTATTTATAGCGGCACATGTGATGACTTAACATTAGTCGAAGGAGGAACACCATCTTTTCCTTTGAGCTGCAGCGGTACTGACATTATTAGTAATAATAGCGCTTATTCAATAGGTATTCCTAAAGGCGTTTATCGCTTTTACATTGCGGTGAGTGGGCAAGGCTTTATTGATGAACCAACTTTTGATTTATCTCTTAAACAATCATCCTACTGTGTTTCTTGTCTTGGTGACAGTTCTGACCCTAATGTTACAGATTTTACAATAGCTGAGCGTAGCAGCAATCGTTCACTTGACGATCCGCTTTTTGAAATTGGGGAGTCAGTGACTATTTGTCTTGATTTTGAATATGATGCATCTGAATCAGGATCTGACGGACTACACGGCATCATTCCTGATTTTGGTTTAGGATGGGATTTAGATGCTTTTGATCCAATGGCCGTGACGCTTACACCCGATTCTGTGACTTGGCATGCACCAACCGACTCTCTTTGTGCTGCTTATGCTACGGAACAATTGCCAATTTTGTGTACATACTTTGATTCTTTATCCCAAACACTCAAGATTTGTAATACCTTCATCGATAATTGCCCATGTTCAGCACCTATAAAACGTGGATCTATCTTGCCAGGAGGTTGGTTTTGGAATAGAGATGTCAATCCAGATGACATGGAAAGCTGTTCGCCGTCAAAACATTATGGATTGAGTTCAGTCGTTGCTGACATACATTTTTGTTTTGATATGAAAGTAAGAGAATCCTTTCCAGCAGATAATTTTGAAGCTTATTCAGATTTGCATGTTAATTTTCAGACCACTTCTGCTGGTGTCACAGGTTGCTGGAATGATCCTGTTGCGGAGTGTAAATTAGACCTGACACAAAAAGGGCCAAAATGGAAAATTATTTGTGAAGATACCAACACGCCAAAGGTCATGGGTGATGCCGATAGCGAAATTTGTACCAATACTAGGATGGATTTGGAGTTGTCTGTTGATTCGCCAGATTCTTTTAATATTGATGTTGTCGCCATTCCTAATCCTTTGATTTCAGGAACAAAAAATCATTATTTTGTCAATAATCAAGGATTTATAAATGATACATTGGTGAATTTATCTAGTGCTGTCCAAGTCCAAAAATATGTAGCCACATCTGTCGTAAACAAAGTAGATTGTAAGTTTTATCGGGATACATTCAATGTCACAGTTTATCCAAAACTAATTGTGTCCTTGCCTACTACTTTTTGTGTCGATCAAATATTCAATAATACAAACGCAAATGCAACCAACTGGATCAGCAGTGATCCGACTGTTGCCTCTGTGACATCTGCTGGTCGAATTACAGCGATAAAACCTGGTATAGTAACTTTTAGTTATAATTTTGCAGGCTCTTCTTGTTTAAATACAACTGCTGATAAATATGTAGTGGCAAATCCAATTGCAAAAATTGTAGGCGACACATCGGTTTGTAAAGGAACCTTTACCCAACTAACTGCTTCTGGCGGAGTTGTCTTTGTTTGGTCAAATGGAGCGACAACTGCCATTACAGCCATTAATGCACCTAGTCAGATTGGTGTTACTGTTACGGATGCAAATGGATGTTCAGCGTCAACATCCCAAATCATTACTGAAGTAGAACTTCCCATCGTTTCTATTACAGGTAGTGATGAGATTTGTGTAGGATTTACCACCACATTATCGCCAAGTTCAGGCGGTACTTGGTCAGGAAGTAATCCATCTGTTGGTTCAGTATCTAATGCTGGTCTTGTGACTGGACTAAGCCAAGGCACTGTTAATTTCGTCTTTACAAGTACATCTACAGGTTGTACATCTTTAGCCACAGAAAAAATTACAGTGCGTGATAGAATACCAGCGTTTTTCACAGGGCCATCAGAGATATGTGTCGGAGAGACTACCACGGTAATACCTAACACAGGAGGTACATGGACAAGCTCGAACCCTGCTGTTGCTACAATATCCAATTCAGGTCTCGTCACAGGAATAAATGTAGGAACAGCCACTTTAATACAATATGGCCAAAACTGTACAACAAGACCCATCACAGTTACAGTTAAAAATATGGATTGCAATCCTGCGGCCGTTAGAAGTGATCTCTATATTTTTAGCTTTGTGGATTATAATGGAAATGGAATATTTGATGCAAATGAAGATAACAGGTTGCCAAATTGTAACGTCTCTGTCACTAATGAGAATTTTAATGGTATTACAAACGGGATGGGTAACCTTGTCGTCAGACTAGACACAGGAACTTACGGACTGATTTATGAGATGCCATTCGGCCAATGGCAAACAAATCTTCAGGTAAAAAGTCTTACATTAGATCAAGCTATAGAGTACGATACAGTTGGTTTTATACCTATTATCCCATCATTTGTAGGTAATGCCACTATCACACCTACATGGTTAAGGTGTAATGCGACAGCTAGATTATATGCCAATTGTAAAAATGAGGGGAACAAAAAAAGTTCAGGTAGGTTTGTAGTAATCATTGATGATAAAACGACAGCTGATTATGCAGTACCATTACCTGATCTACAAGATGACAAAAGATTTGAATGGGAAATAAAAAATTTAAGCCCGGGGCAAAATTTTAGTAGTTTCATAGACGTTAGTATTCCTGGTGTGGAATTTGATTCGCTAAGGTTTTTAGCACTATTAATAACTACAGAAGGAGATACCATATCAAGGTTTAATTATAATGGCGTCATCAGATGCAGTTATGATCCTAATGACAAACGAAGTTGGCCTGATAGGATAGGGGATGAAAACTATACTTTACGATCAGAAAGAATAGATTATACCATCAGGTTCCAAAACAATGGCAACGACACAGCTTTTTATGTAAAAATTGTAGATATCTTAGATCCAAAACTAGATAAAAAAAGTCTAATCTTAAATGCTTCTAGTCACGAAGTCAATACCTACATTATCGGAGATACGTTAATCTTAGAACATAATGATATTGTTTTACCTGATACCGCATCCAATTTTATCGAAAGTCAAGGATTTGTTTCATTTTCATTCGCAAGTTTACCTGATATAGATCAAGGTTCTATTGTTTTTAATAAAGGTGAAATCATTTTTGATCAGAATGAACCAATCATTACTAATCAAGTTAAAAATACCATCGTCGATGCACTACCTTGTCCCCTTGAAGCTATTTGGATCCAAGGCCAAACCATTCAAGTTAATGCTGAAGGCATGGTCTATGAATGGTATGATTGTATTACCAATACCTTAGTGACGACCACATCTGTGCCTACCTTTATACCCGAAGTGACTGGAAGCTATTATGCTGTGATTACGGGAGATTTCTGTAAGACCGTCACGGAATGTGTGACCTTTATGATATCATCTACGTCACAAACCTTGGTAAACAACATAAGGATTTTCCCGAATCCAAACCAAGGAGCGTTTACCATTTCAAGTCAAGAAGCCATATTAAATGTTTTGATTAGTGATAATATGGGTAAACAAATACAAAATTTCCACTACAGTAATGATGCCGACCAACGGAATATCTCTATTTACGGTCTTATACCAGGCATGTATGTCATAAGCATCACCACAAATAACAATAATCACCTAGAGAAAGTGATTGTAAGATAAATTAGACAACAGGATTTACCGCTAAAGTTGGGTCATCCATAGCAATATGGGTGGCCTTTTTTGTAATCTGGTATTAATTAATTTAGTCCATTTTTTTCTTTTATGCAAATAAATTGATAAATCACTTTTAGCTTTTGGTCTATTGTAAATGTAATTGATATCATTTTTTGCCATCAAATTAATATAGATTTTTTGCTATATTATTCGTATCTTTAGATATTTAACCTACAAAGAATTTAATAATTATATCTAACCTAAAAAAAGTTAATGTTAAATAGACACAAAGTAAAAACTATTATTAATTTTACCTTTATTTTCATTAAAAGAATAGCCACATGCAAAGCATTTTTACAAAAGTTGTGAAATCACTAGGTATTATTGTGATTTTCTTTACCTTTACGCACATCATATCTGCGCAACAGGTAATAAGTGGAATTGTCACCGATGCCCAAACGGGAGAGCCACTAATAGGAGCCAACATTGTAAGTAAAGAAGTTTCCACGTCTGGTACAATAACAGATTTAGATGGTTCTTTTACGTATGAAGTAGCTCCAGGTACCAAAACATTGGTATTTAGCTACACGGGTTACAATTCTCAAGAAGAGTTAATTGACGGTCGAACGACCATCAATGTATCTTTATCTGCTGGTCAGATACTACAAGATATAGTAGTGATTGGTTATGGTACTGTCAAAAAAGAAGATGTTACTGGATCTGTACAAGCAGTTTCTTCTAATGACTTTAATAGAGGAGCAATCACTAGTCCACAAGAACTATTAGCTGGGAAGGTAGCAGGAGTTGCCATCACAACTGGTGGCGGGCCTGATGATGGCGCTCAGATAAGAGTACGTGGGCAGTCATCTCTTAGTGCGTCCAATGATCCACTTATTGTCATAGATGGCATACCGGTGGAAGGAAGTGGAGTGTCTGGTAATAGAAATCCATTAAACATCATCAATCCTAATGATATAGAAACGATGACCGTTTTAAAAGATGCGTCTGCTACAGCTATTTATGGTAGTAGGGCTTCTGCGGGTGTCATATTGATTACGACAAAAAAAGGCGCCCTTGGTTCTAAGTTTAGTATAGGATATTCTGGAAATATCTCTGTCGGTAATACTGCTAATAGGGTAGATGTATTGGAAGCTGCTGAGTATAGAGCTTTAATTGAAAATACATATCCTGAAGGACATCCGTCTAGGGAATTGTTGGGTAGTTCTTCCACTAATTGGCAAGATGAAATATATAGATCAGCATTTGGACAAGATCATAATGTTAATTTGTCAGGTAGTCTCGGTTCGTTTCCATATCGTGCTTCATTGGGGTATACATCCAAGGAAGGATTGTTGTTAACAGATAAATTTCAAAGATATTCTGCTGGACTTAACGTTAGTCCTAAGTTATTAGACAATACCTTACAACTGAATTTAGGACTTAAGACCATGTTCAGTAATAATAGATTTGCAGATCGTGGTGCAATTGGTTCTGCACTCAGTTGGGATCCTACACAAACACCTCTTGATCCAAATAGTAAATATAGTGGTTATACAACTTGGTTGGACAATAGTACTGGTAATCCCAACGGCTTAGCGCCAGCAAATCCTGTTGCATTACTTAATCTTAGAAATGATAAGTCGGATGTAATTCGATATATTACAAATGCTTCTGCTGATTATCGTTTTAAATTCCTACCAAGTTTAAGAGCAAACTTAAATGTTGGTTATGATTATTCTAAAGGAATGGGGTCATTGTATATTCCTGGTAATAATACAGTTGCTTTCTCATTTCAGCAAGATTTCGGTGGTGGAGTGGATAATTCCTATGAGCAAGAAAGAACAAATTCAGTTTTGGAGTTTTACTTGAATTACAAAAAAGATATCAATGACCATTCATTTGACTTAATGGGTGGATATTCTTGGCAGAAGTTTTTCACAGATAATTCATTTAGAAATACTGATATTGCAAATACGCCAGCGCAAACAGTGGAAAGAAATAATATTCAAGACGAGTTGTTTTTAGTATCTTTGTTTAGCAGATTTAATTATGGATATAAAAATAAATATTTACTGACATTATCATTAAGAAGTGATGCGACTTCTAGATTTTCGCCTGATGCTAGACAAGGATTATTTCCTTCTGCTGCTTTTGCTATAAAGCTCGTAGAAAATCAAAACACGTATTTTAATGCCTTAAAATTGAGAACAGGCTGGGGAGTCACTGGACAACAAGCCATCGGTGGTTCATATGTTTATCAAGCTATTTATCAGCAAAGTTTGTTTAATGCAGGGTATCAATTCGGGGATCAGTTTATCAATACATATCGACCAAATGGATATGATGCTAATATCAAATGGGAAGAAACAACAACTTATAATATTGGGGTAGACTATTCAATTATCAATAAAAAGCTCTTCGGTACGCTGGATGTTTATCAAAGAAATACCATAGATCTTTTAAATTTTATTCAAGTTCCTGCAGGTACCAACCTAACTAATTTCATCAATACCAATATTGGTAATATGGTTAATAAGGGAATTGAACTTGGTCTCAATTTTGTACCTGTTAGTAATGAAAAAATGACTTGGGATATTGGGTTTAATGCCGCATATAATACTAATGAGATCACCAAACTTACTGCCACAGAAGATCCAACATATATCGGTGTTCCTACTGGAGGTATTGCAGGTGGTGTAGGCAGTAATATCCAAATACATAGTGTAGGATTTGCTCCTAATTCATTTTTTGTATACGAACAATTGTATGATGAAAATGGCAATATTTTGGAAGGACAATTTGCAGATAGAAATGAAGATGGTTTAGTAAATGATGCAGATAAATATAGATTTAACAAACCTGCACCTGATGTATTGATGGGGATTACAAGTAATATTAAATATAAGAGTTTAGACTTTTCTTTTGCAGGACGGGCAAATATTGGTAATTACGTTTATAATAATGTATCAACGGATATGGGCTATTTGCAAAGATTATTCCACCCAACCAATTATTTACAAAATGTGCACAGAGATGCAGTCACAAATAATATCCTTGAACAAAGAAATGCCACCTTTAGCGATCATTATGTGAAAGATGCTTCTTTCTTTAGAATTGATCATATTACTTTAGGTTACAGTTTTGATAAACTTGTAGGTAGATTTATGAGGGTGTATACTACCATTCAGAATCCTTTCGTCATCACAAAGTATGAAGGATTAGACCCTGAAATTGGAAATGGTATTGATAACAATATTTACCCACGACCTAGAACTTTTGTTTTTGGTGTGAGTGTGGATTTTTAATTTTAATTAAACAAACATAAGATAATCACAATGAAAAAGTTGTATGTTTTAATATTTATAGTAATTGCTTCTACATTTAGTGCTTGTTTTAATGACCTAGATACGGTCCCATTGGATCCAAATCTGATAACTTCGGCTAATGTATTTAAAGACGAGGGTGCCTACAAACAGTTTTTGGCAAAGTTATATGCAGGACTAGCAGTTTCAGGACAAGAAGGGCCAGCTGGCGCACCTGATATATCTGGTATTGACGAGGGATTTGGACAATATTTGAGAGGTTTTTGGTATCATCAACAGTTGACTACTGATGAGGCACTTATTGGATGGAATGACCAGACGATTTACGATTTCCATGACTTGGATTGGACCCCATCAGATGGATTTACATTTGCTTTCTACAGTAGAATCTTTTATCAAATTGCGGTTTGTAACGAATTTTTAAGAGAAACACCAGATGCTAAATTGAATGAAAGAAATGTTTCTGCACCTGT
>DAOLFJ010000383.1:0-4088 GCA_035326365.1 Saprospiraceae bacterium
AAATAAAACTCCCTACCCTTTGTCGGCCCCCAATTGAAAGCGGGATCAAAAAATTGGCCGAAAGGCTGACCATAACCTAAAATGGGAAATTCCTGTCTGAAGTCAAAGATATTTTCTATACCACCATAAATTTGTACATCTTTCCATCTACGTGTGATCTGGAAGTCTAGTTGTTGATAAGGGTCAGAGACATCGGGAACTTGATACTGGATAGGATAATTGACGGTGGAAGGTATTTTTTTGCTGCCTATCCATCTGTAAGTAAGGTCAAATTGCCACTCATCATTTGGTAATGAATAAGAAGTGTTGGCGCTCCATTTGTGAGTAGGTACAAAAGGTAAATCTTGTTTAATACCTTCTACTTCGCGATATACTTCCAGGTAATTATAAGCTACTTTTGCATCAAATTGCGGCGAAAAAATCCATTTATTCTCCAACTGAAAACTCTTAGAGACACTTTGTCCAAAAAAATTATCCACGATAGCCGTATTTACTTCTTTGTCAAAATCAGGGAAGATTTGGTTTTGGAAATAGGTCAAATAAGCGTCTCCTGATAAAGTAATATTGATTTCTTTCAGATGAAAAGTTTGTACAAAATTCAGGCCTGTATTGATGGCTTCTTCAGGTGCAAGTTCATTGGATAATCTAAGGATTCTGTTGCTTGCTAGCAAGTTTGCGTTTTCTGCAAAAACATGGGCTATTCTATATCCTTTTCCTATTGAAAATCTAATGTCAGTATCTGGAGATAAATCTGCTCTTACTAATAATCTCGGAGTCAACTTCCAACCGAAACCACCAAAATGATCCATACGCAATCCTGTCAAAAATGTAAATTTGGATACCGTCCATTTGTTTTCTAAAAAGACACCTGGAATATCATAATTTGTCAGATAACGACCTGCATAATCTAACAATGGCAGCTCTTCAGTAAAACTAACATCTTCCCGTAATTTATTATGACGATGGCTGATACCCACTTTGAGATTGTGGTTTTGTGTACCATAATAATAATCTAGATAAAAACTTGATGTCAAATTAAACTGCTGACCTACGTATTTTTTTACACCAAAATAACTTTCTTGTTGTTGAGCAAAGGCACTATTGAGCAATATCAATGAAGCTTTGTCATTCAGGATGTAATTGGTTTTAGTGTATAATTCGCCGTGATTGATACGTACATTCTGACCATAAACGGTCGAAGTACCAAGGTGTATGTTTCGGTCAAAAGTGGTAAGTCCACCTTCCCGATTTTCATTCAAATATCTAGCAGCGATGACAGTGCGCCATTTCGGTTTTTCGGGATTGTCATAAGACCATCTATTGTAAAACGATACACGATTGGTTTGTACGATGTCTCGGAATCCGTCTTTGTCTCTGTCAATAATCGATGCCGGCAAGGTCAAATGCCCAACAGTCAGATTGCTCCATCCAGCTTTTTTTACAATATAATTGGCATTGTATTGTGTCTCTCCGAATGAATTTCCGAATACATTAAGGAATAATTTTGGTGCAGTTTCAGCTTTATGAAATTCCATATTGATCTGTCCACTGATACTTTCGAAACCTTGAAGCACTGAATTGGCACCTTTGGTAACAAATATTTTTTCGATCATTGTACCAGGAAAACTACCAGGACCATACGGATAAGCTAAACCTTGAATTAAAGGCATGCCATCTACAAGGACTTGGTTATAAACGCCTGACAAACCTAAAATCCGCAATTCTTTGGCATCCGTAACGACATTGGTGACATTGGCATCCACATTGCTATTGGTAGAAAAACAACCAGCGAGGCTACAACAAGCAGCACGTTGGATCTCACGAACACCGAGTACTTCTACCTTGGCTACATCATCTGCAAATCTAGTCGCAGACCCTTTGGCAGTGATATTAACTTCGTCTAAAGTGGCATCTTCGATTAGTTGAATTTTCCAATGTGTGATGGCTTGCACATTAAGTTTTTCTGTCATAAATCCAATGTAAGATATCTTCAGAATACGAATACTATCTGGTATATCCGTAATAGCAAATGTCCCATTGATATCTGTCACAGTACCCTTTTCAGTACCTTCCCAAGTAATATTGGCTCCTACCAATGGTTTCCCCATGATGTCAGTTACAACACCTGTAATAAATTGGCCAAATGCCATGTGAGTAATTAGGAATAAACCAAACGCTGTGATAAAACGAAACTTCATACAAAAACTACTTTAAATATACATCCACTGTAAAATAAAACTGGAATAAACCTTTAGACAAGCTTTAAAAGTGTCATCTATTAAAGTTCCAAAATTAATTATTCGCAAATGTACGAACAATATTTTAATTCGCATAATTACGAACAACTTTTTATGGCTTTCTTAAGTATGATTGTCGTCATAAAAGGAAAAATAAAATATCTAATTGCAACAATTTCAAGTCAAATATCTAGAATGAAATAACAATTCAATATAATTAACTTGACTTAAAAGTTTAGAGTGGCCCAAACAGGAAGTGGCATAAACCCCCTGAATCCACGGCACGATTACAACCATTTTTAATGATTGTTCGTCTCTAATGATATGAAGATAGAAAATCAATCAATATCGCAGCATCACCCTATTGACATTAAAATAAAACTTGCATGTCTGTGGGCATCATTGATGTTTTGTTATATTTATTGCGACTATTTTGAATTGTACTCCGCAGGTAAGATCGAAGCCCTAATCCAAGGTAAAAGCATGTTAGACACTCCGAATAAAGTATTGATGGCAGCAGTTATGATGTCCATTCCTGCATTGATGATATCCCTTTCTATATTTTTAAAGCCTGTGATTAATAAAATTTTAAACATCTTTATTAGTCTTTTTTTCGCTTGTTTATTGACAATGATTGCTGTTTCGTTGGACGCCGAGACTCATGGATTTTATATCTATTTTGCGATAATTGAAATCATCCTTACCCTTTTCATTTCTTACACAGCCTACAAATGGCCAAAACAAACACCCAACTAAAAACCATGCAACGCAAGACCTTTACCCATTTAGCCGGCTTATCTTATTTTATTGTGGTCTTAACAGGCGTATTTTCACTGATGTACGTGCCTTCTGAGCTCATCAATAATGCAGCACCTGCAATAACAATAGATAACATCAGAAAAAATATGTTTTTATTCAGACTAGACATCGTGGCCAATATACTTTGCTATCTTGCTTTTATGGCACTGCCTTTGTTATTATATCAGGTACTAAAACCCGTCCATAAAAACATGGCTCAAGCTATGGTTTTGTTGGCTTTGATGAGTATTCCCATATCTTTTATGAGCATCACTCATAAACTCAATATTTTGGACTTATTGACAGATCCAGTATTGTCTAGTTTAATTAATGAGACAAGTCTTATCACTCAAGTATTTTTCCATCTGAAGCAATTTAACAATGGCATTAGCATAGTATCATTTTTTTGGGGATCATGGTTATTTCCTTTTGGATTATTGGTTTACAAATCTGGTTTTTTACCAAAATCATTAGGTATTTTATTGATAGCTGGCTCTATAGGATACATGATAAATCTTTTTGGCGGCATATTGTTGGTAAATTATTATGAATTAGGACTATCTTCGTACTTTTCTTTACCCGCTTCCATTGGAGAGATAGGAACATGTTTATGGCTTTTGATTATGGGTGACAGAAAGGGTTTTGTTTCAAATCAGAAGTAGAAATAACCAATAATTTGTGTCGATCAAGTATGAAAAATAGAATTTCCTGGGTTTTATTGGCTTTGTTAGCTATTGCAATCGGATTGTATCCAATCACGTATTTTTTTGTAAATAAAGACTTTGGCCTTTTTAGTACTAAGTCGACCGAACTATTAGGTAATTCAATGTGGAATGTAGGTTTTTATACTCACATTATTTTAGGCGGTTTAGCATTGTTGGTTGGATGGCTTCAGTTTAGCGATCGACTGAGACAAAAGAATATAAATCTTCACAGAATGATTGGCAAGGTATACATCATTTCTGTGCTTTTAAGTGCGATAGCAGCTTTTGGGATAGCATTTTTTGCAACAGGTGGATGGGTGGCTTCCTTTGGCTTTATATGTTTGGCTTT
>DAOLFJ010000384.1:0-4088 GCA_035326365.1 Saprospiraceae bacterium
ACACTGTTAATTCTGGCAGACCATACCATAATCCCAATGAAAACACATTTATGAATGGCAAAACCAAAGCCTTTCAAAACCTAAGTTTCAACTGGGCTTACTTGATGACACAACAGAAAATACTCTACTTTTCGATCTCCAACATCTTAGGTACTGACAATGTATTTGGGTATCAATATGCCAATACGCCTGACATGGATGGACAATTTCAAAGACGTGCCATCGGCCAGCCAGCAGATCGGTTTGTATTCCTGGGATTTTTCTGGACCATCAGTGCCGATAAGAACAAAAATCAATTGAATAATTTGTGAAAGAATGATTAGATAGCTGAGCTATAAGTATATTTTTTAGAACCTGATGAAGTATTATTTAAGATCAATCGAAACGGAGGTTTAAACATAAAAAATAAAGATTGAATAAATCTAAAAAATATGTAATTTTGTATCTTTGCTTATCAATTAAAATATATTAAAAAAATACAAATGAGCGAAGTATATATAAATATTATTAAAATATATTTTATAAAAGTACCTTTAATACTTGTATTGCTCTTAAATTTTTGTCCATTCTCTCTATTTGGACAAAAAGTCGATAAATATGTTTCATTATCTGAGAAAATCGAAACTTCTATCCAATCAAATCCCTTGGAAGCTACTACATTAATTAACTTAATGGAAGATTGGGCCAAAAAAGATAATGATTTATGGCAAATGTCTCGAAGTTTAATCTATAAAGGTGATTTGGAATATAAAAATAAGAATCTTATCTTGTCTTCAAATGCATATCTAAAGGCACTGTCTTTGATAGAAAGATATAATGGAATTAATTATGATAGCCTCAAGACCTATGCATTAGCTTATACGGCATCCAATTATGTTGAGCTAGAAATGTGGGATGAAGCCATAGTTCAAGCAAAAAAAGGTGTTGTATATGCAAAGTTGATAAAGGATAAATCGTACTTAGCTGATTATTATTCCATTTTGGGGGCTAGTTATTTTTATTTAGGGGATTACAATATATCAACTGTGCATTTCGATTCCTGTCTCAGTGTAGAAAAATCATTGAGAGACACTATGGGTATTATCAAAGTTTTGAATAATGTGGCAAAACTTAATGCAGACGAAAGAAGGTACGATGTATCTCTAAATTATTATCAAGATGCTTTGGAATTGTTAGAGACTGGTATAATGGATTCTCTCATTCATGCTAAAGTAAGTGCCAATATTGGGGATTTATTTGCAGCAAGAGAAGAGTATGATAAAGCCATATTCTATATAAACAAGGCCAAATTATTAGCCAAAGCTGATATAACAGATAAGTTCAACACCACCTTGTCATTATCGTTATTAGAATATTATCGTAAAAAGGGGGAAACCGATAAAGCTATGAAAATAGCAGAGTCAATTGAAAAAAAATTATTAACACCTGACGAATCTATTTATTGTAATTATTTAATTTCCATTGGCAATCTACATAAACAATTAGGACAATACGCAATGGCAGAAAACAAAGCTATTCTTGCCCTTAATCTTGCTAAAAAACTTAACCTAAAACGAAAACAGCAGTCTGCCTTACAGCTACTTTTTGATATTCAGAGGGCGACCAATAAATTGCCTCAGGCATTAATTTATCTGGATCAATTATCAGAAATAAATGACCAAATAAATAAAGATGAAAATGCAAAAACCTTAACTATTGTCAATGCAAAATATAGATATCATAAACAGCTATTGGAAATAGAGCGACTAAAAGGAACAGAAATCGAAAAAAATGCTCGAATTGCAAAATTAAAATGGCAAAACACGTGGTTTGTTTCATTAGGGATTTTGTTGTTATTAATTTTCGGTCTAGTATTTTATCTATTTAGGCAAAAAATAAAACAAAAGCTAGTGAGTCAACAGCAAATCATAGAACGTCAACAAGAATTTATTAACAACGCACAATTTGTTGTAAAAAAACAATTAGACCCTGATGCCAAAAACAGCGAATCCAATGTTCTAAATATCGAGCAAATAAATCAAAACATAAAAACACCGCTCACTGAAAGAGAATATGAAATTCTCTTAGAAATTTATAACGGACTCTCTAATCACGAAATAGGAGAAAAACTTTATTTATCTGTAAATACGGTAAAATTTCACATGAAAAACCTTTATGAAAAATTAGAAGTGAATAATCGTGTTCAAGCTGCAAAAAATATTACAAAATAATGGTTCTTTTCATACTAATCTATTTTCATGTGGAATCTTGATAGTAGCAATAGATTTTTTTACTTTGGTTATTAGTTTTTTGAGATGATTCGTCATCTCAATCCCAAATTTCACCATAGATGATATAAATGAGTATTTGTTGTTATTTTTTGAGAGTGAGAGTATATTCCATTTTTTGTTAATCTTAAGATCATCGACTAAAGTGATTAGTCCTATCAAGTATCATAACAAGTACTACGCCAAAAAGATGATTTTTTCATTTTTTAAGAGTTTACACACTATAAATCATCACCTACCCGAACGGGTAGTTCAGTAGATATTGGCTAAAACTACTCCGAAGGGTGTTTCACCACCTTTAAAATCAGCTCACTTTTGCATCAGATTTTATTTCACAATTTTAAATAATTTTATGATGTACAAACAAACACTTCTTCTTGCATTTTGCCTTTTCGGCATTTTTACAATACATGGTCAAAACCTATTTAATGCCTTCGATGGGGGAAAAATCAAAATGGATAAAACTAAAAATAAAAAGGCTATCAATGATTTTCACAAGCAAAACACTGGGAAAATCCTTTTTACATATGAACGTATCCCTTTCAAGACTGAAAATGTAGATATCGTCAGTCAATATACTTTTGGCAAAGAGTTATTTGCTAGAGAATATTGGTCAAAAACAATGGCTGATGCTTTCTATGAATCATTTGGTAAAAAAGCAAATGCCAATACTGCAATCATTTATACAGTTGATATAAAAGGGATAGGTATCTACGAGCAGATATTTTATGGGTGGTCTGGCAATCCTGAGATGGAGACTTGGTACACAAATTGGTTTATTGCTGCAAACCCTGGTACTGCTTTTGAAAAAGTATTTAGTACCAACCTTGTAAGTCAAGCATTGAGTAAATACAAGAGACAAATCAAGAATACGGTATCTCTTAAGATTTCTTCTTACATATACGATGCTGCTTCAAATAAAAAAGGAGAAATGTTGGCAACAGGAGATTTAAACATTGACATTGCAAATCCTTCGATAATACCTAATTATACACTTTCAGACTACCCAGCATGTATGCCCGACCCAAAGATGAAGGATAAGTCCCTTGAACAAACTTTTGTAAAGGTGATGAACAATCAAGGGTGGAAGGAGCAATTTAAGATAGCAGTGATTCATACTGAAGATTATACCATCTATAGAAATAAGCTTACGTCTATAATAGAAAAAAGGAGTTTGGGAGCAAGTGTGGCTTCCATAAAACCCGATGGTACTTGTATGTATCAGAGATTTACTTTTTCGCAAGATCATGATGGCAGTACATTTTCTGGCAATTGGCGACAAGATGGCATTGGCGAACAATTTCCAATTCCATGCTCATGTGTAGGTTATTAATTTTAAAATTTATATTTCATGAGAAATTTTATCAGCTTAATAGTTTTATTACTAGCACTACAGATCCATGGTCAACATGTAGGCATCAACACACAAGACCCTCAGACTGAATTGGACTTAAATGGAATGTTAAGGTTGAGGCCTTTTGTTCTTAATATTGACAACG
Organism: Saprospiraceae bacterium; assembly: GCA_035326365.1. Lineage (GTDB taxonomy): Bacteria > Bacteroidota > Bacteroidia > Chitinophagales > Saprospiraceae > OLB9. Next base: position 3,767 of record DAOLFJ010000384.1, read on the forward strand.
ATAGTATTGACATACCATCAGGACATGGCTACGTATCTTTAGAAGGTAATTACTTCAATTATTATAATGCCACATTACCTGATGCACCATCCGGGTCGGTATTGGTCATAGAAAATAAAGTCCCGATCTTTTCGGTATTGGTAGATGGACAATTTAATATTGAAAGTGGACATCATAAATCTTTACTAAAGACAAGTAGCGGGTGGCAGTATGTGGTAGATGAGCAATATTTTGAAAAAATAAAAGAAAATAACGTTTCAGGGTATAGGATAAAAGGTAGGAACCCAAATAGCTTTGGCAATATCGGTTTTGAGGCAGTAGA
>DAOLFJ010000047.1:0-22048 GCA_035326365.1 Saprospiraceae bacterium
AATATTCCATATACTTGTCTAAGGCGGATTGGTTTGTGACACTAATATGATCCGCAAACTGAAAACATTCTTTCTCTTTTCTTATGTTTAGTTTTTTGTAAAGTGAAAAGTTATTTACCCAAAATTCATCAGAATAACAAAATGGGTCTTCTATATCCATGATCCATGTAAAATGTTTAGAACTTAACTTACAGAATTTACCTAGGAGATGAGCTGTAAATGGTAGTCCAACTGATATCACCACATCAAAGTTGTCTTCTTTGAAAAGTTTTTTTATTTTAGATTTGGCAGGGAAGTACCATAAGGCAGTACCATCGGGCCAATAAATTTTTCTCCAAGTTTGACTTATAATAAATTCTAAACATGATCGAATCCAGCTTGGTTTTTTGTTGACGGAACCGTATTCACTTCTTTTGTTTTTTGTTGATGTATAGTATTGCCATAAATCCATTAATGTGTTGTGGCCTGTCCTAATAATTCTAAAATCATTTGAAAAATAGTCATCTGGAGTATTGGTTGATTTTGTAGTAAGAACAGTAATGCTATATCCTTGTTCGACAAATTCTTCACAAATCCTTTGCCATCTGAAAATATTTGGTGTCACTGAAGGGTGAAATTGTGAAAGAATAAGTAATATTTTTTTATTTTTCATTTAGTATTATTTATAAAGAATTTACTTTTTATCTGTAATAACATTTGCTTTTCAGCAAGTATAAATGACGAAAATACTGTTAAGAATATAATAGAACTAATGACAAAACTCAGAAAAATATTTTGGTTCAGGTACAAATTGACTAAAAGACTTATCCCTAAACTTAAGACAAAAATTATTACAGGTCTTAAATTGAGTGATAAAAATGTACCTTTTGTTAGAACATTATGATTTTTATTAAGGACAAATGATTCAGCCAGGAATAATAATAGCAAATACATTAGGCAGTAGGTAAAAATAATATGGTTTAAACCAAAGTGGGCTGCATAATAAAGTGTAAAGACTAAAGGCAGAAAATAGGAGATATTCCAAAAAAAGAATATTTTACTTTTTCCAATACTATAAAGTAATAAATCTATAGGATTTAACATTAAAATAGTGGCGGAATATAATATAAGTAAGTAAAATGTGTCAATGTAAGAAGTATATTCAGTAGGCAATAAATGTAGAATAATTGGGATTGAAATCACTAGTAATGCAAAAAAGCAGAAGCATACAAGTAAAAGGAAACTGATATATGATTGGTAAAATTGGTTGTACTCTTTTGTGTTGTTTTTATGCATAACAAGATAAGGCATTGCCATATTTTCAAATGCATTTGTAATTATGATTATTGGCCTAACGATAATTTTTTTAAATAACTCATATACTCCCAAACTTTTTAATCCTGAAAATTGTGCTACTAAAAAAGTGTCTAGATAACTGGCTAACACAGTAAGGGTTTTCTCGCCCAAAATATAAAGTCCAAACCAAAAAAGTAACTTTGATTTTATTTGTATGGTGTCGGTTTTTTGTTTATGTTCTCTATGCAACAGAACGTATAAAATCAAGGTTATTACATATTTTATAACTACACCGATAAGTAATGGTGAATAGTCTTTTTTATTTTGTAATAAAAATATAAAACTGACAAAGCTGAAAACACCGCTAATCGCCTCAATTTTTGAAATGAATTTGAAATTTGTTTTAGTTTTATTTAGGTTTTCATAAATTGTTATAAAGGAAGCTAAAAGTGGTATTGTAAAGATAAGAATGACGTCAAATTTAGATATAATCTCAAAGGGCAATAATGATTTCCCAAAAGGATAAATTAGAAATAAAATTATAATATAGATAACTTGCGTCAAAAGATTAAAATATAGTATTGGTAAACTTTCTTTAACTGTTGCAATATTGAAGGTCATGATGCCAGAACTAAAACTGTTTTCAATCAATGTAGTCCCTATCATTGCAAAAGCCAAGAGTAGAGCAGCAACCCCTAAATTTTCGGAGCTAATGAAGAAAGGAGCTATAACCCAAATACTAAGGTTTAATATCGCATTTACAAATGAAATACTAAATGAGTGAACTAAATTTTTACTTACAGAAGTTAATGTATTACTCAAATTGAATATATTTTAATTGGTATTGTAGAGTATAATATCATAAGTTCGGTTATTTTTGCTACTCAATGACATCAAACATTAATATTTCACAAAAATGATAAAATTATGGCAATTTATTATCAGAGTGCTTTACAAAACAAGAATATTAAGTTTTGTCAACTTCTCTATCCCTTTGAAATTTTATGATTCTAAAGTTATTGTTCCTATAAAAGGATATCTTGGACTTTATAATGTTTTTATGGATGAGTTTTGGATATCAGACATTTACAATATAATCAAAGACGATTGTGAAATGTGTATAGACGTAGGTGCCAATGTCGGACAAACTCTTATCAAATGGAAATCAATTAATCCTGCTGTAAAGTACTTAGGAATTGAGCCAAATACCTCATGTTGCTATTACCTTCATGAGTTAATTAAGGCAAATAAATATACCGACTGCAATGTAATACCGGCAGGTATAAATTTTAAAAGTGAAGTCAGTGAGATTTATTTTTTATGGGACGAATTAGCTGATAGGAGTGCTACTCAATATCCAAGTAATAAAGGTAGCGTTCTTTATAGTCAATTAGTCAATTTTATTACTTGGGAACAACTGGGAATTTCTGATGATATGGGTTTACATCTTATTAAAATTGATGTGGAAAAGGCTGAAGCAATAATATTGAATCAGATTTGTTCTTTGGCATTAGATTGTATTATAATAGTAGAAGTCCTACCTTTGAGTGAAAATGAAGATAATAGTAGAATAAAGAGTTGTTTAGAATCTATTGTTAATTCAGCCTATAGCATTTATCGGGTAAAAAAAAACAAAGAAAAATTAGACAGTTTGACATTAATGAATACATTAAGTTATGATGGCAAGGTATCAGAAAGTGATTATCTATTACTAAAGGAAAGACATAAAAGGTACTTCATGAAATGGATAAATAATAATGAATAGGTTCAGAGATATTAATGATATCCAAGACTATCTGCCAATATATTTTAAAGCTTGGTGGTTGGACCTGGTATTTGGAAGGGCTAGATGGGAATATATTATTGAGAAGGATGTTGATGGGTATATCACAGCGATTTTACCTTACTCTATAAAGCGGAAATTTACTTTTAGGGTGATTACTATGAATTCAGAAACACATTATAGTGGACCATTTATTATCAAAGATAAAGACCGAAAAAATGATAGCTTAGTCAGTTATGAAAACAAAGTGATAGAGTCAGTCTTAAATAAGTTGCCGTCTGTTGATTTCGTTTATTTCCAGTGTTTGCCTAACACAAATTCATATTTATCATTTCTGTGGAGCAATTATACTATTAATATTTCTTATACATACAAACTAGATCTAATTTTAGGCAAAGATGTACTCCTGAATGAAATGAAGGGTAGTGTAAGAACTGATATAAAAAAGTGTATTATTGATGGTTTAAATGTAGGTTTTTGTAATGATGCACAGGATTTTATGGTTTTTTTGAAAGAATCATTTGATAATAATAAAAAAGACTTACCTTATAATCTAATGAATTTGAATAGCATTGTGGAGACATCATTATTAAATAATAGTTCGTTTATAAGAGTTTGTAAAAATAAAAATGATGAAATTGTTGCAGCCGCTTTTGTGATATTTGATCATGATGTAGCTTATTATTTTGCTGGTACAAATAATGTGATAAAATATGGTTCGGCTGCTTTGTCATATTGTTTATGGGAGTCAATTCAATACGCCAAAAGTATTGGTAAAAAAAGTTTTGATTTTGAAGGTAGTGATATAAAGGGTATAGAACATTATTTTAGAAATTTTGGTGGTACTTTGGTACCCATATATAGGGTGTTTAAGGCAAGAAATAAATTTATGAGGTTACTTGCTTATATACAGAATCCCAAACTTTTTGGTTAAATGATGGATAAGTCACTAAAATATAAGTCACTTAAAAATGCTTCGTTATGGCTAGATAACAGTCTTCGTCAGAATAAAGATAACGGTTCATCTGCTTATTTTCATTTAATAAATGGTTGGTCTGGACCCTATCCAGAAACAACAGGTTATTTAATACCGACTTTATATAATTTAAGTAATTTAGAAGGGTATCAAAAATATGGATTGCTAGCTCAGCAACAATGTGATTGGTTACTAAATATTCAGAATACCGATGGTTCTTTTCCTCAGGGACTTGCTTTAGGGACTAGACCAGAAATATTCGATGGTGGGCAGATTTTGTTTGGAATTTTAGCTACTTATAAAGTGACTAAAGATGTAAAATATTATAATGCTTCTATTGATCTTATAGATTGGATGGTAAGGCAACAAGATGAAAATGGTGCATTTACTGGATCAACTTACGTTAATAGCTATAGTCCAAGTTATCATGTAAGATTTGTTTGGGCTTTGGCTTTGGGATTAGAAATATATAAAGACCAAAGTTTGCTTAAGAATGTAATTCAGAAAGCACTTGAGTATTATACTGGATTAATTCAGGAAAATGGAGCCTTCAGGAATTGGGGATTTCACCCTCATGATGCTGGTCTGACACATACTATTGCATACACGATACGTGGTTTTATAGAATGTGGCATCATTTTAAAACAACATGATTTGATTTCACTCATATTGCCAACTATTAAAAAAATGGAAGAAGATCTTTTACACAACAAATACTTGGCAGGGGAATACGACACCGAGTGGAAAGGTAATTACTCATTTAGATGTTTGACAGGGGAAGCTCAGATGAGCATTATTTATCGTAGGTTATATGATATTGATGGTGAAGTTAAATATGAAAAAATAGCCAATAAATTGTTACAACAAGTTTACGCTAAACAAGTCAATGCGCCAGTTTTTTCAAACATTCATGGAGGTTTTTTTGCTTCTTCTCCATTTTATGGAAAGTATATGCGATTTATGATGAATAATTGGACATGTAAGTTTTATCTTGATGCGCTAATGATATCAATTAATTTTGACACGAAGTTATTGGGATAGCATTTAGACTTAATGTATTAAAAACGTGTTTATATGTATTTTGGTTAATCATACTATCAGGCCATTCCATTTGGAGGGCATCTGGCACAACTACCAAGCTAAGAATATTACTTACCTCCATATCGTAATTACTAGGAATCATCCCAGATCCATGATCACTTTGTAGAATCAAAATTGCTGAAGGATCATCTTTTTTTACCATTTCGATCAATTCAATCATTATTTTATTACAGTATTGCATTTCACCAATGTATGCATCTTTGTCATCCGAAATATTTCCAATATAATTACCATCCTTATCAAAGTTATTTGGTGTATGTGGCATTATCAAATGAGCATATGTAAATAAAGGTGATGTCTTTTTTACTTTGACTTGTTGTTTCAGGTCAGAAATTATTTGTAAATTATTATTAGCTATATTTCTGCTTTGGTAATTTTTGTAAAGGTTTCCCATTAGAGATTGATTAAAACAATATTGTGGGAAAGAAATGTTAGGATCGAGCCATGGAAAATCCCAATACCTTTTTTTATCGTGTATATCAAAGATAGAAAGATTATTAATCGTATATCCGTTCTTCATTAAAGTCTCTATGACCAAAGCGTTTTTAATTAATTTTCTATAAACATTACTTTTGGTGGCTAATGACCTGAATTTGGTTTTGTTATGAAAGCTTTTAATATTAAATAGTGAAGTTATACTTTCTAACGTATTGTCCTTGCATGTTTTTGCATTATATGCAATATTTATTTTTTTATTTCTTAAATAGTTCAAAAATGTAGTATCCCGAAATTTCCAGTATCTATCTAATCCATCAAATCCAGTGTATGCATCAAATATTATATGGTAAATATTTGGTTTTTTAGTCAACTTAAACTGAGTATCAAACTTGTTTTTTTCAAAATTTAAAATTTCACTTTTTAGTATATTGCTATCTTTAAAGATATCTGGTATGATAGATATCTCGATAAGTATGAATAGGGCCATAACGGTTATAATATAATTTTTAAGCTTCGTAAAACTAGTTTTCGGTTTGAAGTTTAGTTGATATATTACGATTAAGAATAAGAAACCAAAAACTCCTAATAAATAGCTTAATTTTATTTTTCCACTGTATATCTCATAAATATTGCTGTGCAATTTTGGTAATAAAAGTATAATAAATAACAATAAAAACGCTAGTATTTCCATACCGTCTAAGTTTTTATTGAAAAGTGGAATAACTATTTTTAAGATGATAAAAATTAGGATAAAAAGTCCAGTGACGAATAATATCTCATTAATACTGGACAACCATAACGCATCGTTGAGGCTTGAAACTATAAAAAATATAATCAGAAGGACTACAGATATAAGTTGCCTAGATAGAAAAAAGTTAATCTTTTCTTTCATATAAGTATAATATTCTTTCGGAATGAGAAATTTTTTGCTTTTTTATGATGTTGAAAAACGACGAAAAACTTTTTTCGAATATTTCTTCAGAATAATTAATATGTTCAATTTTTTTATTTTTAGTAATTTGTGTTACCTTTTCGTCCGAAGTAGGAATAAATTCTATCACAAGAAATTTTTTAGCAATACTGAATTTTTTTGCTATCATTTCAAGCGTAATATTATTTGTAAAAACTAAATGGTGGATCAAAGCTATTGCTATAACAGTGTCAAATTCTTTTCTTCCGAAAAAAATCATTCTTTCTTCATTATTCCATCCGATACCTGGAGATGGGTTACAAACGTCTATGATTAATGGCAAAATGTTTGTACGATTTTCATTTTTATTATTTTTATAGTTTTCATTAACAACATAAGCATCAAAGTCTGTGGATATAATTATAATAGCATTTTTAACTAACTTACTGAAATGTCCATCATTTGCACCTAAGTCGAGCACAACACCAGGTTTAATGCTTGATGTATATTCTACAAAAATATTTTCTTTGGCTTCGAGATAGGATGCATTAGTAATATTCTTATCATAATATTGATTCCAAGTGCTTAATTGTTTCGGTAATTTTAACTTGTCTATGGTTGTAAATAAGTGTTTTAACAGGTTTTTTAACTTAGATTTTGTAAATAATTTACTTTCTTCATTGACTTTTTTACTTGACCTATATGACAATGGAAGATGCAAATGCAATAAAACGGCTAAATTAAAGTATGACTTAAATGGTAAAATATTTTTGGTCAGCTGTGGATCTAATCCATCTAACCATGCGAGATAAAGTCCTTGTAATGCAGGAGAATTATATTTCAAGACCCAAAGTGGGTATAAAAAGTGCTTACAAAATTGATAGTAGGCTTTCCAGGGTTTTTCATTATAAAATTCAAAAGATGTTGTGTCTATAAATATTGGCTTCCCATCTTTAAATTGAACATTATATATAGACGCATCTTTAAGGGACATGTTGTAATTTATTGCTATGTTTTGAATTTTTAAAGTTAGTAAAGCAGCATCTTTTATTTGCTCAAAACTCCATTCATAGGGATATGATATGAACTCAATCTCTTCAGGTTGGATGACTAAATCATTATTTAACTCTTCTTTTAATAAGGTATGTTTAATTAAATATTTTTTATCAATTAACTCATCATATAATCCTGACTGCATCAGATGCTCCATTTCATTTTTATATTCAGACCTTATTTTCCTAAATATTTTGTTTTCTTCAATGTAAACAAAAGATGCTGGATCACGAAATGACGAAGGGAGTTGATTATTTGTCATCAATGTCGTTATCCTTAGATTTTAACCCCAAAAATACAAAAATGTAGTCTTTAATTGTTTTAAAGAAAAATACCACTCCTACGAAACCTGCAACAATGGCTTGAACAATGAAACTCCCAGTACCAGGGTCAATGTATAATTGTATCATATTTACTACTATTTTATATATTTACCTTTTAAATATCAATGATGCACAAATTTACATATTTTATACTATTTTTTGCGACTTTTATTTCAAGAATTGTCTTTAAGTTAATATCTGGTTATGATAATTTTCAATTATTTGGGGATTCAGTGAGGTATGATATTTTGAGTGACAGAATAATCAATGATGATCATAATATGGATTTTACAGCCTTTATTATTTCTCCGCTGTATCCATATACATTGGCTGTATTCAAATGGTTGTTTAGTGAGAATTGGCAAACAAGTGCAGTAATATTTCAGTTTTTTCTGGTGAGTTTGTCCACCGTATATCTTACAAAAATAGCTTTATTACTTTTTGACAAACAAGTGGCAATAATTGCTGGTGTAACTTATATATTTTATCCATTTACGCTATATTACAATTTTACTTTATCTCAGGAAACAAGTTTTCAAGCTTATTTTATCATAAGTATTTATTTTCTATTAAAATACCTCCATCTTATACAACTTAAATCTCTTATTATTTCAGCAATATTTTTCTCTCTTTCTTTTTTGACAAAATCACATGCATTGCTTTATGCTCCATTTATTGCCATATTAATTTTTTTCTATTCATCTACAAATTATTTAAATTTTATAAGAGCCAAGCATATAATGATCTATGGATTTATTTGCTTACTCTTTACTTTGCCGGGGGGATTGGCTAATTTGAATATTCATAATAAATATACACTATCAGGAATGGGTGCGAAGACATTTTTTCATAATGGCAATAGTCAACAAAATTATGATTTTGTTTTTAATAATGTAGGATTAAATAATGATGATGAATTAGCTTTCATTTTCGACACAAATTACATAGATTTTAAATATGGAGCTATAAATAAACTCCCACACGTCATAAAGCAAGACTATCATTTTGAACTAGCCTTAGCTTGGATCAAAAATAATCCTAATGAATTTTTTAGGTTAAAGCTATATTCTCTATACAGGTTTTTTTCTCCTGGTGTGACAAATAAACATGGAACACTAAAATTAATAATAGGATTGATTATTTCTCTGCCTCTATTTTTAGCTTCCTATTTTTCAATTTACTTTAATTTAAGAAACAATTTTTCAAAACATACATGGATATTTTTTTTACAAATATCCATGCTTATATTTTATATAGTGTTTATGCCTCAAACTAGGTTCAGGGTCATTACCTTAGAATCATTTTATATAATTTATTTCGCATTTTTTGCTACTAAATTATTTAGCCTATCTAAGAATAACCAACTTGCCGAATCCTTGGTTAAATAAATCATCGACTTTCGTTTTCATTTGTTCATATTCTTTTCCAGATTTGTCATTTATATTTACTTTATACAAATAAACACCATTCGCAAGTTTCGAACCATATTCATCGGTTCCGTCCCATTTGTAAGTTGTTCTGTTTGTACCAATTCTTAAAGTGCCTACATCATTTTTTGTTATTTCTTTGACAAGTTTACCTGTCAGGGTATATATTGAAATATTGAAATTTTCAGGGACTTCTTGACCTGTTAATGTAAATACAAATTGTGTACTTGTCGAAAATGGGTTTGGATAATTTAAAACTTGTGTAACACTATTTTTTGTTATTACTTTAAATCTAATTGAATAAGGATTTGCCCCACTTTTATTACCACTTTTATCTTTAGCTTGCACTTCAAGTCTGTATTCACCATCAACTAAAGTTGGAGTATATATAAGTTTCATAGTATTTGAAACTTGATCATTGGTAAAATTAAGCTCATTTTGTTGGATTGGTATTTCTTGGTTGCCAACAGAGAACAATTTTAAATCAATAAGATTAATATCATTTAATAATAGAAATGAAGATTGATCTTTTACAAATATGTTTATTTGTGGTTTTGGTGAGATAATATCATCATCCATTATATGTATTCCGTCAATTGTGACATCCAATAACGGCGAATTATTATCTTTTTTGACATAAAATTTTTTGGAACTTATATTATTAGTTTTAATTAATTCATCAATATTATTTCCATTATTAATATTTATTAGAATGGAATGATCTCCGAAATAGGGAGATGTATTATATGAAAATTGAGATATTCTAGTTGCAAGAGGAGCGATTGATTCAATAGAATCTTTTTGTGCTATTATATTATTGTTTGGCTGATTTATCGTATAGTCAACTAGAAATGGTTCTATAGCTGTTTCTGATGCATTCAAAATACCTATTTTTACTTTCATTTCTTCCCCTTGATTTATAGTATCTTTATAAAATTCGAAGGATGTATTGGGATCCATTACTATCTCGGGAATACCATCATAAACAATTCTCCAAAATGAAAGATTTGCAGATGTGCGTGATTTCGTGTCAGAAGAAAGATATTCTAATTTCAATTTAGGGTACGTATCTGCATTAACTGTTGAAAGATCTAGACTTAACGTCTGGATTCCAGTAAATAGTGTATCAATTATCCCCGTTTCTTTGATACCGTAAATGTTCAAACTAGTAATATCGTCTGCTGATACATAGTTTGACTGATCCCAAATAAGTTCCTTCCATTTTTTAGCTGGTCCTATCTCAGTAGATACAACGGTTCCTTTGGTCCAGAAAGTTTCTACATTAATTACACTTCTTAATTCTTCTGTTTCACTTTGGGCGTATTCTTCTGTTACTTGATAATTAGGATCTCCTTTTTTATAAGCTAGTATAAATGGCAATCTATTTGTGATTGTTGATCTTAAGTTAAGAATGTTTTGTTTTTCAAAAACTTCAAAAAGTGTAGTTCCTGTTATATTTTCATCATCGTCCCACTTGTCAGATTCGTAATTGATCTGTGGGGTTAAGTCATTTCTTTGTATAGAAAATATCGTAACTATGTGACCGTCTGGGATGATATTTTCTAGAAAATTTATTAATAATTTTCTATCGTCTGTTGTCCTAGTATGGTATGGGAATATACCCCACTCCGCTGCCCAAGGGCTATTCATTGTACTACCATATAGGGAAGGAAATTTGTTTTTCCAAAATTCTCCAGTGATCGGGTCAAAGACCGAAACATATACACCACCTAAAACAGGGGAGTCATACCTGATATATCTAAAAGGGTCAGCGTTTATTTTTATTTCAGGATGAATATCTGGAAACAGCCCATTTGTTATGATGGCACTACTCAAGTTTTTAACGAATTGAAGTGTTCTTGTATTATTATTTAATTCTACATTAGAGTATTTATTTTCTAATTTTTGATAATAATGTGATTGGTTCCACCCTTCAGGTGATGAAGGGATATAAATGAATGAACTTTTTCTCCATTGAAGACCTTCTCCCGCTTCAGCTTCTGGGGCAACTCTCCAATAGTATACTGTATTAGGGGTCAAATTAATTATTGGTTTCCATTTTATTGCACCACCAAATTTTTGGTCTATTTGTTTTTTCTGTAAAATGGGACTATCAAATGTTGCTGTAGTATCAAATTCAAAATAATATTTATTTGGTTTGGCAAATAAGTCTGAGTTGCTAGCAATGAGTTCAATGTTATTTTTGTTTATTATTGAATAATCTTTTGGGTAGATCGGCCTCACATCATTATTGGAAACGAAAAATTCAAATCCATTTTTTCCAAAAATCGAGAGCTCGTTATTTTGTTTGGCCCCAGGTTCAGGACCTTCTTCAATATTGTTTTCGAAGTCTATTACAGACACTATTTTATTTATTCCAGCAGATTTTTCTTTTGCTAAATTAAATGTCATTTTAAAAAAGTATTCACTTTTATCCATATAAAATGTGTCGAATCTTGTTTCAAAAGACGTCCCATCTTGTAATAAAAGTTCTGATCTTAATGTAATATTTTGATGAATGTTGGTTCCTAAGTTGACGATTCTACCTGTGAGATCAATGCTTTCAGTGTTAGTTGTGATAATATTTTCATTAGTTTTTATAGAGCTTTCATCAAAAGTATAATCTGGTAAGTTATCTTTATATAGTTTTATCGCGGGATCTCCATGATATGTCAGCTGCTGATATAATGTCACTGTTTCGTTCCTAAAGTCTAATCTGTTTTTTTCATTTATTAACTGTACAATTAAACCTAATGGATAAGTCTTTTCTGCATCTCCAAGGTATTGGTATAAAGCTTTTGAGTAGTTAAATAATGGGTCAACGTAAGCTGTGCCCGATGAAGCTATAAAAGCTACAGCACCTTTTTCTTTTTCTAGGACAAATGATTCGCTTATACTAGATCCTGTACTGTGAATATTTCCTGCATAACAACCTAATGAATTTACTATATGATATTTTCCATTATTTGTAAATTTATTAGGATTTTCTATAGCAAAATCAAATGTACCTGTGCCCGAATGTCCAAAAAATGTTATTAGTGAAACACCATTGTTGATAAGTTCTTGAAGTTGCTCTGAAGTTGAGACTTGAATAGGATCTGAACTAGTTTTAAAAAATGAGAATGTACTACCTCCGTAAGCATTATTTTTAATAATATTTTCTAAATTCAGCAAATTAGATTTGATATTAGTTTGTTCTGATGCGTTACTTCCTCCACCTAAGTGTAATATTTTCTTCATCCAGTATTTATCTTCAATAGTTTGTGGTAATGTAGGAGCTAATTCATGCTGTTTTATTTTAGAAAGATAATTTTTAATATCATCACTATTTGTGGCAGCCAATCTACCAATTGCAAAATAAGGATTTGTAAAGTTCCCCTCAGAAAATAACAAATTGTCAGATCCCGTAAACCCAAAAGTTGGAATAAAGAATGATTTATTAACATTATTGATATAGTCATTAGAAGTTCTTACTGAATTATATTCTACGCCTTTTCCTATCATAAATACAAATTTCGCACTTGTCCAATTTGTATGCATGTAGGACGCAAACTGCTTAATTCCCATAAAATGTCTGTCAGTGCCATGCCCAAAGTGATCATATACATCTTGTATATCTATAATTTCGGTTTTATAGCCGCCGCCTATTTGACTATTTCTATATACCGCATATTCACTTACATAGTCAACGCCTTCCGAATATAGTGCTTTATTTGAAATAATTATGTATTCTTGGTCACTATTACTAAAAGCTTTCGGCTTAAAAACTGAAATCTTCTCAAGAGATCTAAAAGTACCACTATTTATAAGAATAAATTTATTGTCATTGTCTGTCGAAGCATTTACGATAGCCAAAACCTTATTGTTAGTTTCAGTTGTAGTATATCTTATTTTTTTGTTAATATCATATAAATAAGCAGGATTATTGTCTGTTTTGAAGTTAGTAATTTCGAAAAATTGTTTTGTAGTCGATCGTGGAATTCTAAATAAATATTCAGATTTATTATCAAAATCAAAACTTCTTGGATAAACAACAGATGCGTACGATATTCTATGTTTATCATTTAGGCTGTATGTATTTGTAATTTTTAATATGTTTGATGAATTGATCTCAGTTTTATCAATATCGTATGATAATTCATATGTTTTCCCTGAATCTAATTCTTTAGTTTCTTTTATTATGCTGTTCCAAAAAATATCTATCCTAGGTTTGTTCTTATTAAATCCTAGACGAAATTTTACTTTAGGTAAAGGTCCATCATCTACGTATTTGTCAGTTTTTAAGTTGATATTTGTAGTTTGTTGTACGCCAGTACCAAAACCTTCAGTTGGCTCAAAATTTGAAAACCTGATTTGTCCATCCACATTCTTATAAAACGTACCACTATACACCACCTTCTCTTCATGAAGATAATAAGGAAATGGCGTTAAGTTGTTATTATTGTAGTCAGGATTTACTTGTGTGTATCTCAGGTTATTTGTTTCTGGAGAAATAGTCAGAAAATAGGCATTGGTGTCTGTCACTAAAGAATATTCTGGATTAAAAAGATCTGTTTTCCAATCTTCGTAAAGAAGTGAATCCAATCCTATCGTATTTCTCTCACCATAAAATTCAATATAATCGCCTGCATTAAACTCATTAGGATCACTTACGTAAATAGCATGCTCTTTTCCGTAATTGAATAATTTAAGATCTATGCCTTTGATCGATTCATTTGGTAAACCTGCTTGGACTAGTTCTTCATAGGTGACTCGATACATGCCTTCTTGAGCAACTTTAAACTTGTAATAGGTCTTGGCAGGATCAATCCATTCATTGCCAAATTTTGTCTGAGCTTGTATCGTCGTTATTAATGTAACTAAGGACAAAGTCAAAATAAGTAGCTTGCTAAATTTTGTCATATTTAAATATATTGTAATATGTTTGTATTTATTAATGTATTCTCTAACGACAAAATTAAGGATTATTATATAAAACTGAAGAAAAAAGTGTTAAATTAAATTTTCCTTTTCAAAATGGTGACTATTTGTCATCTTGAAGCTGATTTTTAACATATTTCATGATATATTTCTTCTTCATCTTAAATGAAAATTATACAAAACCTACAAAATTTTATTCGTTACTAAAATTTTTTATTTCAAATACTTGCCTATGTAGAAAAATTATAGTTGCTTTGCACATAATTAGTGTACTAACTAAATAGTGATTTTTGTTTTGGAAGCCACCCTACATAAAATAAAGCAACCTGAAGTATCAGGTTTCACCATCGAAAAGACGGTAAAACTCATGAAACTCAGCTTCTCTAGGATACTCATGATGCATCCTGAGATAGACATCACAGTAGATCAGTGGATTATTATCCAACTACTCTTCAAACATAAGAACCTAAGTCAACAACAAATAGCAGAGCTTTCTTTTAAAGATGCTCCCACTGTCACTAGAATAATAGATATCCTTGTCAATAAAGATATAGTGCGTAGAGATGCCGACCACTTAGATAGGAGAAAGTTCTCTATACTACTCACTGACAATGGCATAGACACATATAAAATGGTAATCCCAATTCTGGAGGAATTCAGAAGGGAAGCTTATGCAGATATAGCCCATGAAGACTTAATTGCGCTTGAAGAAACTATGAACAAAATATTCCAAAATCTCTCTAAACAAAATTAATATGCATTATCACTCACTTGGTCATATACCGCATAAAAGACATATTCAGTATCGTAAACCTGATGGTAGTTTGTATAGCGAACAGCTATTTTCTACGGAAGGTTTTAGTGATATGTACTCATTATTGTACCACAATTATCCACCGACTATGATCACACAAGTCGGTGATCCTGTAAATGTAGCTCCCAAAACGATTCATGATAAACAGCTCAAGCACAGAAGTTTACAAGGTTTTAATGTAGCACCAGAAGATGATTTTCTCAATAGTCGCAAAGCTGTACTTGTCAATAATGAGTGTCGTATCATCCTTGCGGCACCACGGTTGAGTATGACTGATTATTTCTATAAAAATGCTGACGCAGACGAGTGTATATTTATCCATATTGGTACCGGTACACTCAAGACTATGTATGGTGATATTAGATTTGAGTATGGAGATTACTTAGTCATACCACGAGGTACTATCTATCAACTTCAATTCGATACCACTGATAATAGGCTTTTTATCGTCGAATCTACAGCTCCAATTCTTACACCTAAAAGGTATAGAAATGATTTCGGACAATTGATGGAACATTCTCCGTTCTGTGAGCGAGATATCAGAAAGCCAAATGTACTAGTCACACACGATGAAAAAGGAGATTTTCTCCTGTATATCAAAAAACAAGACAACCTCTACCCTTACCATTATAAAGCCCATCCCTTTGACGTAGTCGGTTGGGATGGGTATTTATACCCCTATGCTTTTTCAATACACAATTTCGAACCAATCACAGGACGTGTACATTTGCCGCCACCCATACATCAAACTTTCGAAACTAGAAATTTTGTAATTTGCTCTTTTGTCCCGAGATTGTATGATTATCATCCACTTGCTATACCTGCACCGTACAATCACAGTAATATAGATAGTGATGAGGTACTTTATTATGTAGATGGTGACTTTATGAGCAGAAAACATGTGGACAAAGGGCAAATCACCTTGCATCCAGGTGGTATCCCTCATGGACCACATCCAGGAACTGCTGAAAAAAGTATCGGCAAAAAGGAAACACATGAACTAGCGGTAATGGTAGATACATTTAAACCATTACTTATGACCACTTACGCTGCAGAGATCGAAGATGATCAATATGCACTTAGTTGGCTATGATGTTTATTAGTTGGTTGTTTTAGGTGTAAAGTTTAAGGTTTAAAAAAATAATTGATCATAAATAAAATTAAAAATAATGAATACTTCCACGATGCCACAATCTGCCACCAACACGGATACATTTCCGATCAATGGCACCGATTTTATCGAATTTTATGTTGGTAATGCCAAGCAAACTAGTCTTTTTTATCAGCATTGTTTTGGATTTGAGCTGGTTGCCTACAAAGGTCCTGAAACTGGATCAAGAGATGTCGTTTCATATGTATTAAAACAAGGTAAAATAAGATTTGTCATCACTTCTGCATTTTCACCTGATCATGAGATCATGAAACATGTTGCCCTACATGGTGACGGAGTCAAAGTACTTGCCCTATGGGTAGATAACGCTACGGATGCATACCACAAAGCGATAGAAAGAGGTGCAGAAAGTGCATTCGAGCCTATAAAAGTAGAAGATGAACATGGTTATGTAATGATGGCTGCTATCAAAACCTATGGTGACACAATTCACACTATAATAGAAAGAAGTGAGTATAATGGTGTCTTTTTACCGGGATACATGCCAAAATCAAGTTTAGTTAAAATAAACTCACTTGGATTTAAATATGTAGATCACTGCGTCGGCAATGTAGAGTTAGGTCAAATGAATAAATGGGTAAAGTTTTATGAAGAAGTTATGGGCTTCAAGCTTTTAGTAACTTTTGATGATAAAGATATATCTACAGATTACACGGCTCTCATGAGTAAAGTGGTGAGTAATGGAAACGGATTTATCAAATTCCCTATAAATGAACCTGCAGCAGGTAAGAAGAAATCTCAAATAGAAGAGTATCTTGATTTTTACCGTGGAGCAGGTGTTCAGCACATTGCCATTGCTACAGATGACATCGTTCACACAGTAGAATCATTAAGAAATAATGGCATTGAATTCTTATATGTACCTGACAATTATTATGATACTGTATTGGAAAGAGTAGGGGAGATAAAAGAAGACATTAATGAGTTGAAACGAATGAATATCTTAGTAGATCGAGATGAAGAAGGTTATTTATTACAGATATTTACAAAACCTATTCAAGATAGACCAACAGTTTTCTTTGAAATCATAGAGAGACATGGCGCAAAATCTTTTGGTAAAGGCAATTTTAAAGCGCTTTTCGAAGCCATAGAAAGAGAACAAGAATTGAGAGGGACTTTATAGTATTTTTTTCTCTTTAATCTAAAAAAAGGTGATGGAACGTTGTGTTCTATCACCTTTTTTGTTTTAAGAAAAATTTTGGTATGATAATTGATTTACATATTATAATTAATTGCAATATGTAAATTGTAAATAATGTTTTGTTTAATTCTCTTTTAAATTAATTGTTAATATAATAAAGTTTGATATGAAATCTTTACAAAAGACAGGATATATATTGAAGTTTAAAACTTCTCTATTTTTCGTATTGGGCACTTTTTTGTTATTTATTTCTTCATGTACAACTGATTCGGTAGTACAAAATAGTAAATTTACAGATGAGTACGAAGCTGATTTTCTTCTGGCTTATTATAATCAAATTTGTAAAACTGCCAAAACCACGCAAGGGTTTTTCCCTCCACAAACTGCTAGAGCATATGGTTATATAGGTATAGCTGGATACGAGGCTGTGGTCCATGGTATCGAAGGGGCAACAAGTCTACAAAATCAGTTAAATGGCTTTGACTCATATCAATTACCAGAAGTTATTAGCGGTCAAAAGTATAATTGGGCTATCGCATCTAATGCTGCTACGGCTAGAATTACGAAGTATATGTTTGACAAAAACCTGACTGCTGACAACCGTGTAAAAATAGATAGTATCGAGACATCTACACACAAAGCACTTTCTGAAAATGAAGATGCAGCTATTGTTTCAAGGTCTCAAGAATATGGCTATCAAGTAGCAGAAGTGGTTTATGCTTATTCAAAAACTGATGGAGGCCATGAATCATATCTTGATCCATTTCAACAGCCTTTTTCAATTCCAAATGATCCTTATTGCTGGGTTCCTACCGGTGCAGTTACCAATCCATTGAGCCCAAAATGGGGTAAAAATCGACCTTTCCTTTTATCAAATATTGCTAAGACACAGTCAGCAGCTCACATGCCTTTTTCAATAGACCCTAGTTCTGAATTTTATAAAGAAGCAATGGTCGTTTACAATACTGTTAAAAATAATACAGCTGAACAAATAGAAATAGCAAAATACTGGGCAGATGATCCATTTGCAACTTGTACACCAGCTGGGCATACATTTAATATTCTAGCCCAAATATTAAAAGAAGAAAGAGCTACACTAGCTAAATCAAGTATGGCGTTTGCCAAAATGTGTCTTGCAGAAAATGATGCATTTATATCTTGCTGGAAAGGTAAATATGATTACGTCTTACTCAGACCGGTAACATACATAAAAAGACATATTGACCCAAATTTTAATACTGTCATTGGTACGCCACCATTTCCCGCTTACACGTCTGGACACTCTTGTGAGATAGGGGCAGGATCTCGTATTCTGACATCATTGTTTACAGATGGTAGTGGTGATTATTCATTCACAGACTATAGTCAGTTGCAATATGGTTTCTTTGCCCGTAGTTATTCAAATTTTGATGAAATGGCTGAAGAATGTGCTAGTAGCAGATTATATGGTGGCATCCATTATCCTATTGACAACTCAAAAGGTCTACAGGTGGGTAAAGCAATCGGGGACAACATCAATAAAGAATTAGAATGGCCAAGGATTGTATACTAATAAAAATGTACATTTTGCAACCAATCTTATGTATAATATTACTTCATAGGATTGAAATATGTGTGTTTTTTGATTTCAAATAATAGGTTAAGTCATGAACAAATATAAATTTATTTATCTCCTTGTTATTATTCATTTAGCTTCATGCAAGGAGCAAGTTGATTACGATAAATTAATTACTGAATTTGCTGATATTCAGTGTCGGGCGATAGTTTTGAAAGATAAAAGATTTCAAATGGCCGATCATCTAAGAAGTATAGAAATTGATTCCATTGATAAAAAGAAGGAAATTGATTCTCTTAAAATTGCTATAAGCGAGATAAAAAACCGGAGTTTAGTATTAGCGGATTCCATTAAAGTGAAGCTAGATGATATTTTGACCAATAAATTATCAGGTCATGATGAACAAAAAGAATTCACTAATCGTCTCGCAGTTTATATCAAAGCTAATGGTTGTTCTTCTCCACAGGATGAATAGGATTTCGGGTCAATGAACTAATGTACCTGAAAAATATCAATCCGAAAATTATTATTCCTAGAGAAAGCATAGATTTTGGGAAATCAGGTTTTATGACAATCATAGCGCCTATATATTGGACAAAAAATATCACGTAAAGAAATGTTGTGAAGGTATGTCTCGATATTTTATGTACCAAATATGCACCCAGTGGAGCAAAAAATATAACAATAGGAATACAACTAAGCCACATATCATAGGTTTGTTCAGCGATATCTTGCATAATAAGTCCGTGTAGTCCAAACCCTGCAATTGTCTCCACCGTCATAATGATAATGGATGATGGCGTTGCTACTTTTTCATTTACTTTGTAATAAATGACTAAGAAACAAAAAGTAAAAATATTTATTCCTGTTCCAAATAGAGAGGAGATACCGCCACCAATAAATCCAAAAACTAGCAAGTTGATAATGTCCATATTCCTGAAATCAATGATCTTTTCGAATATGACTCTTTGACTTTTTCTGTTTTCTAAAAACAGGATAATTCCAAATGCTAACCAAAGTGAAACGAATATTAGTTTTGCATAGACAGGAAGTACATGTGGGACCAGATAATAAGTTCCTAAAACCAAACCAAATAGACCGCCCAAAGTCACATAAATAATGTAGTTCCAGTCCAAAGGGATTTTTTTATTGAGAATATAAATAGATGCAGCTGTCATCCCGATGCTTTGGATAGCAAATGCAAAATTTCTAGCTACATCTGGTATTATACCTAAATACAGCGTGAAAATAGGGTAGGCTACCGATGCGCTACCTTCTGGACTAGAGCCAGCAATGAACGAACCAAAGATCATGGTGATCATGACAGCAAGATTGTCTTGTAGAATATAGAATTTGTCGTTTTCTATCATAAACCAAAACCAAACTGCTAGTACGACTACTAAATACGTCCAATATATTAAAGGATAATTTTTATAATTCAATTTATGACAATTATATTTTAAAAAACTAATTTTACGGCTCAAATATTAAAATCAAACACAACTATATGGATAATCCTGAAAAATTGATAGAAAAACTACAAGAAGAACAAGAATATATCAAAAACATACAGATCAATCTATTTGAGAATTTCAACATTTTGATGGAAAATCAGAAAAACAAGGTTGAAAATCAAGATCTTGTGGTTCAGAATCAAAGTCTTATTATCAGAAATCAAGATGTTATTGTCAATAATCAGATAAATATCATAAAAAATCAAAAACAAATAGTTGAAAATCAAGTGACACTAGCTGTGATTCTCAAAACTCAGGCAAAAATACTACATCTTATTGATAATATGGCAGGAAATAAAAGTTCGGAGTCTGATGTGAATGCGCTTATTCATAATATATTCTCTAAAACAAAGGAACAATTTGATAAAGGTACACTAAAACCTTACGAATTAGATTAACTCGATAATCATTTAGCCAAAATTCTTTAATTGCTCTTCGAGCAGTTTAATATTGATTTTTAATGTCTTATTTTCAGCTTCTCTGCTGTCAAGCAGTTGCTTTAGCATTTGTATTTGTAATTGTGTACTTTCTAATTTTTGGTTTAACAGTTTAATATTAAAGCTATATTTTTCATTTTCAAATTCTGAAGATGTATCATTATCAGCATTTAGCGATTTTCTTTTTTTGATTTTCAAACCACCTTTTTTATAAAATTCCGGTATGTCGGAATTGTAGAGATCGTCTATAGGGATTTCAAAGTAATCGCTAAATTTTTGAACAACATCCAATCCTGGTAATGTTTTGCCAATTTCGTAGTCTGATATGGCGCTTTTGCTTATTTTTAGCGTTTCGCTTAATGTTAAGAGCGTCATTTTTTTTGACTTCCGAAGAAATCTAAGATTATTTCCAAAAAAATATTCCGTTTTATTGGAAAATTCCATATATTCAGTATTTTTGCTGCGTTATTAAATTTGTGGGTCAAAAATACAATTATATTTTACTTTCCACATCACAATTTTAGAAGTTACTCTTACCTAAGTCTTTTAGGTAACAATGCTTTTTATATTTAACGATTTACCATCTTATTCAAAATCAAAACCAAAAAAAGTGAAATTTAAAATTTATCATTTAATGTCTTTAGCTTTTTTATTGGCTACAACGGATTTACTAAAAGCACAAACGCCATCCGACGCTCTCATGATGGAAAAAAATGAACTATGTATAGCACTCATTTATCAACATGATACGTGGGATGAATACTGGGAGGGAAGTCTTCTGAGAGAGAATAAGAATATTGGTGTTCTCACAAGGAATACAGTATTGCCTATGTTAGCCTTTGGAATTTCTGATAAATTTAATGTCATTGCAGCATTACCTTATGTTACCACTGAAGCTTCAGGTGGACAAATGGTAGGTGCGTCAGGACTGCAAGACTTTGCTATTTTTGCCAAGTATGCACCATTTGAAATTAAAAAAGAATCGGGTTCACTGTCTACTTTTATTACAGGAGGTTTTAGTCTACCTGTATCTTCATATCTTTCAGATTATATGCCCTTCAGTCTTGGGCTAGGTACTCAGGAATTTTCATTAAGAGGAATCGCAAAATACGAACATAAATCTGGCGTATACCTTCGTGCAAGCTATGCTTACCTTCATCGCACTACAACGGAGGCTGAGAGAGATTATTATTATGCAGATGGTTCTTTT
>DAOLFJ010000385.1:0-4078 GCA_035326365.1 Saprospiraceae bacterium
AAGTAGAAATAATTTTATTGAATTCAAAAAAGAAAAAAAGAAAAATAGAATAAATCCCTTTAGCCCTACTTTTACTTAACTGCCACTGCTAAATTATCAGCCAATGTAACCATTAGAGGCACTTGGAATAATGAATGAATTTGTTGAGTATCATGGATGTCATATAATGTTTTTCCATCAAAAAACTTTTTCATATCGATTTCAACATCCAAATTAGTTACACCATTCTCAGTAATTGAAATGGACTTATTGATGGTAAATAATCTATATGCGTCGTCTGCCCCCAGATGTAGTGCAAATGACGATTCTGGTTCATTTTGTCCATTTAAAGCAATAAATCCTTCCGGTCTAAAAAATATATAACTTTTCCAACTAGTCCAATACTCTGCACTACTACTTAATATATGTCCAGCTGGATAATCCTTTGGTTGCAGAGCATTCGACGCTTTAGGTACACCAATACCAAAATCAAGCGATGTATAATTTCTTGCTA
Source organism: Saprospiraceae bacterium (assembly GCA_035326365.1). Classification (GTDB taxonomy): domain Bacteria; phylum Bacteroidota; class Bacteroidia; order Chitinophagales; family Saprospiraceae; genus OLB9. Next base: position 494 of record DAOLFJ010000385.1, read on the forward strand.
AAATACCAGAAAGTTTATACTCAAACCCATTCAAAGCCACGGGATCAGTGTGTGCTTGCGTCAAATTGAGATAATCAATATCTTTTAATTTAATATCTCCTTCGGTTGAACGTAATGTAATATCCGAAATAAAAAATGAAAGCCTAGTAAACTTTAACTTTTCATTGGTTACAGGATAACTGTATTCCTTAAACATTTCTAATGGTTGGTCTCCATATTTTAGTTTAAACCTAATATTAAGATCACCTTTTTGTTCAGGCACTTTTGGATCATCCTTGTCACAACTTAACAAACCTATTGCAGAAAATAAGACAAGAAATCCAAAAACTTTAAAACTTTTCATATCTAATTTATTTAGAAAATACTATATTAGGATATAACAAAATAAAGTTCAAAAGTATTTTGATAGTAAGCTAAATTATAAAAAAAAGACTCGATATTGTCGTTATCGAGTCTTTTTTATGATTATTGATCAATCTTCTTGCAAAAATGGATACCTAAAATCTGTAGGCGGCACAAAATTCTCTTTAATAGTACGAGCTGAGACCCATCTAAATAAATTCAAAATTGATCCAGCCTTGTCATTGGTTCCTGATGCTCTTGCGCCACCGAAAGGCTGCTGACCTACTACTGCCCCTGTTGGTTTGTCATTAATGTAAAAATTGCCGGCTGCATTTTTTAATTTTTCTACCGCAATACCTAGTGCATATCTATCTTTAGAAAAGATCGCACCTGTCAATGCATATGGACTAGTTCTGTCAACAACATCCAAGGTTTCTTCATATTTGTCATCTTCATACACATAAATAGTCAAAACAGGACCAAATAACTCGTCACACATGGTCACATAATTAGGGTCACTAGCAAGAATGACAGTTGGTTCGATAAAGTACCCTTTTGATTTGTCAAATCCACCACCTGCGATGATCTCCACATTAGGATCATTTTTTGCATTTGAGATATAGGAAGTGATCTTATCAAATGCCCTTTCGTCGATGACCGCATTGATAAAATTAGTAAAATCTTCTGGACTTCCCATCTTAAAATCAGCTAAGTCTTGCTGGAGATGTTTCTTTACGTCTGGCCAAATAGATTTTGCAATATAAGCTCTAGATGCTGCAGAACATTTTTGCCCTTGGAATTCGAATGCGCCTCTTGACAGAGCTACTGCTACTTCTTTCGCATTGGAAGATCCATGTGCCACCACAAAATCTTTGCCACCTGTCTCTCCTACTAGTCTAGGATACGTCTTATATTTATTGATATTTTCACCTATGGTTTTCCATATTCTTTGGAAAACGCCTGTACTTCCAGTGAAGTGTATGCCTGCAAAATCTGGATGACTAAATATGACATCACCTGCGCTTGGACCATCTACAAAAACTAAATTAATTACACCTGGCGGAAGTCCAGCAGCTTCATATATCTCCATGATTACAGCAGCGGAGTAGATCTGCGTTTCTGAAGGCTTCCACACTACGGTATTGCCAAGCATAGCAGGAGCACCACAAAGATTGGCAGCGATGGATGTAAAATTGAATGGTGTAAGTGCAAATATAAAACCTTCTAATGGTCTATATTCCAATCTATTCCATATACCTGGGGCACTTTCAGGTTGCTGAGCATACATTTCTGTCATGTATTGCACATTAAACTTAAAGAAATCTACCAATTCGCACACGGCATCTATTTCTGCTTGATAGATATTTTTTGACTGACCAAGCATTGTTGCAGCATTCATGGTCGCTCGATATGGCCCTGCTAAAAGATCAGCAGCTTTTAGGAATATTGCAGCCCTATCTTGCCAAGGCATGTTGGCCCATTGTTGTTTGGCTGCAAGAGCGGCATCAATGGCTTGTTTTACATGGTCCTGTGTACCTACGGAATATGTACCCAAAGTATGACTTAACTCATGTGGTGGATGTATACTTTTTTTATTATTTGTAAAAACCTTTTTACCACCAATAAACATAGGAATATCCACTTGTGTGCTTTTCAAACTTGCTAGAGCTGCTTTTACGCTTTTGCGTTCAGATGAGCCAGGAGCATAAGATTTTACGGGTTCGTTTACCGCAGTTGGAACTTTAAAAAATGCATTTGACATAATAAAATATGGTTAAATTTGAATTAGGATTTATGTTTTAGAAGATCGGCCAAATTTACAGCATTAAGTTCTTCCGATATAATTTTTGGAACAAATGGACTGACATTACCGCGACCTTTGATGATCTCTCTTACTATAGTAGAGCTGATGTGTGAAAATTCTGGTTGGCTGATTAAAAATATCGTCTCTAGATCTTTTCCAATGATGGTATTCAATTGAGAGATCGTTTTTTCATAGTCAAAATCTGAAGCGTTCCTCAATCCTCTGACAAGATATCTAGCGTTTTGAGTTTCACAAAATTTGACAGTAAGTCCTTCAAAAAAAGCAATTTCAACTTTAGGAAAATCTTTAAATACATCTCGAAGCCACTCTAATCGTTTCTCCAAAGGGAATAGGGTACTTTTTTGATTATTAACACCCACAGCCACAATGATTTTATCAAATAATGGTTGAGCTCGAGATACCAAGTCCACGTGACCAAGAGTGATTGGATCAAAAGAACCAGGAAATACAGCAATATCCATCTAATTTTTTTTTACTATTATAAAACCCTTAATTGAGGACAGTTAAAATTGATGACAAAGATAAAAACTAATCACATATTAACATCTTAAAATATCATATCGTTGCATTATGGGAGATATTTACTTATAACTTTGGGTAGATAAGTTTTGTAATCTGTAAGTATTTGGGACAGCTGACGTCTCACTTCACCTCCTGGATTTGCAAACCAAATGATAGGTGCATAAAGAATAATTAAGGTTATAACTTTCGTAATAATGTTAACTATTGGGTGAAAAGGAAGTTGGACAATAAGCATTACTACAAATACAAAAACTCCTATTAAAATAACTTGTATTAATGGAAGCTTTTTAAGTGAAAACCCAAACTTAAAATAGACAAATAAATGTTTTAGTACATTAAAAATAATGACTGACAAAAATGTAGCAAATGCCGCACCAACTAATCCATATTTTGTCAAAAATAAATAATTTAATACTAAATTAAAAACACCCAATATAACAAGGAAATACATATGATACTTATAGTGCTTTGAATAAGAAATAATGTTTGAATTTACGCCAGTGACGATGTCTACAATTTTTGCCAATCCAAGGAAAGTAAAAATACTGAGCGCAAGTTCCAATGTTAATCCATCTTTCCCCTTGGGCATGAGTAAGATAATGTCAGCCCAAATGACATAAATCATTAAAAACAGAAAAACCGAGACGATAGCTCCATAAATAGAAGACTTCTCATAGATATTTTGAATATTATTATTATCTTCATCCACCCAGCTCTTAGCTATGACAGGGCTTGTGATTTGACTAATTGCTTTGTTAGGAATATCCATGACATTGGCGATCACTTGTATAATAAAATATATACCTACAGCTTCTTTACTGATCATAAGTCCGATCATTACGACATCCATTCTTAGTGCCAAATTCGCTCCTAGACTATTTAAACTAGAGAAAAAC
>DAOLFJ010000386.1:0-4049 GCA_035326365.1 Saprospiraceae bacterium
CGAAGAAGTAACAAAATATTCTGGTGGACGGAACGATGCGAGTAGATTAGTATCAAATTTTGCTGGAGTATCTACGGCTAATGATTCTAGAAACGACATCGTAGTACGTGGCAATAGTCCAGCTGGCATCCTATGGAGACTGGAAGGTGTGCCAATCCCAAACCCAAATCACTTCTCCACCCTAGGCACTACAGGCGGACCTGTAAGCGCACTTAATACCAATTTACTTAAAAATTCAGACTTTCTTACTTCCGCATTTCCAGCTGAATATGGCAATGCGATGTCCGGCGTATTTGATGTAGGATTTCGCTCAGGCAATAAAGATAAGGCAGAATATACCTTTCAGCTTGCTGCTTTCAGTGGGCTAGAAGCTATGGCTGAAGGACCGATTGGAAAATCAGGAGACAAATCCTATTTAGTGAGCTATAGATATAGTTTTGTACAATTGGCTGATGCCTTTGGGCTTAATTTTGGGACCAATGCTACACCAAAATATCAGGATTTGACTTTCCATATCGACCTAGGAAAAAGCAAATTAGGCAATTTCAGATTTTTTGGAATTGGTGGCTTGAGTGATATTGATTTTATCGGTAAAGATCTAGAAGATACTGACTTTTTTGCAACCAAAGATGCTGATTCAAGGGCAAAATCACAATTTGGTGTTGTGGGTATGAAGCATACATATATGGTCAATGACAATAATTATGTCAGAACAACGATCTCATACTCGAAGTCAAAAAATAGTTTTGATGAACAGCGATATGTCGATACATCCTATCAAGAAAGCTATACCTTTACAGACGCAAATGACGATCTAAACAGAGTAAACATTCATAGTTTTTACAATACAAAATATAATGCAAAACTTAGTAGTAGAACTGGCATAACAATTGATGCACGCTCTCTCATCTCTAAAGTAAACGATCGAGAAGACAATGCCGATTTAGATGGCGATGGTAGGCCTGATTTATTGCCAGTAAGAGATGTAGATGGCACATTAACCACTTACGAACCATATACGTCATTTAAATATAGGGCAACCGAAAAGACAACCATCATATTAGGGATCCATGGACAAATCCAATCTCTAAATACCAAAACGGCCATCGAACCTCGTTTCGGTCTGAACTACGCAGCAAGCCAAAAATCTAATTTTAATATCGGATATGGTTTGCATAGCCAAGTCCAACCTATGCCAGTATTTTATTTATTATCGCCCAATGAAATAGGTCAGTTTTTGCCTTTGAATAGTGACCTTGGATTTACCAAAGCACATCATTTTGTATTAGGTTGGGATTTTAAGCCCGCCAATGATTGGAGAATAAAAACAGAGACGTATTATCAGCATCTTTTTGATGTGCCGATTGAAAGACAAGCATCATCGTTTTCACTTCTAAATGCAGGCGCAGATTTTGTTTTCCCACAAGCAGGAGACTTAACCAACGAAGGCAAAGGCAGAAATTATGGTGTAGAACTGACGGTCGAAAAATTCTTTAGCAAATCTTATTATGGTCTCTTGAGTACTTCTGTTTTCCAAAGTAAATATACAGGAAGTGACGATGTAGAACGCAATAGTGCATTCAATAATGAATTCGTATTCAATCTATTGGGTGGTAAAGAATGGAAAATTAGCGATAAAACAGCATTGACTACCGACTTTAAATTTACGACAGCAGGTGGCAGATACATCACACCAGTCAACCTAGAAGCATCCAAAATTGCAGGAAGAGAAATTCTCTTTGAAGACCGTGCTTTTAGCGAAAAGCTTGACAGTTATTTGAGAGTTGATTTTAAGATAGGATTTAGAATGAATAGAAAAGGATTCAGCCAGCAATTTTTCTTAGATTTCCAGAATGTAAGTAACCAACAAAATGTATTTGCGAAGCGATATAACCGAGTAAGCAATGAAGTCGATACCTTGTACCAAATCGGATTTTTCCCTGATATCCTGTATCGTATTCAATTTTAAAAACGTTGCGATATCTATTTAATTGAGTCTATTCCGAAAATGTAAAGCAAATGATAATAAATATGCTGTTGTCCAAAATATATTCTACATTGCATTCAATTAAGATAATACCTGACAAAATATGTTGACTATCTTTAAATCTAAAAAACACCTATTGGGTTTTGATGATCGGTGGATGATATTACTAGGCATTCCATTTATTTCTTTACTCGTAAACACACTCCTTTTTGGCCATTTAGTACAGAATAAATCTTATGGTATCTTCACATCTTGTTTTCCTATTTCATTATATTTTACAACATTATTCTGGTTTACTTTCAGAGAGTTGTACTTCTATGTGGTTAAAAAATATCCACTAAATAATGATTTTAAGAAGAGACAGTCTGTCACCTTGATTTCGATAATAGTTGGGTATTTTGTGATTCATTTTTTCGGAGATATATTCCTACTTGAAGTTTTGGACTTTCAATTAAATAAAAATATTGAACCAAATCCTGTCCTTAAATTAATAACAAGTATCTTATTTTCCATCTTAATCATTACTATTTATGAAAGCTTTTATTTATCCAGCCAATTGGGCAAAAGTCTGATAGAAAAAGAGCAACTTTACAAAGAAAATATTAGTTCACAACTCTCTGCATTGAGAAACAACATTAATCCACATTTCCTTTTCAATAGCTTAAACACGCTTTCTTCTCTAATCCATGAAGATCAGAAAAGAGCGGATAATTTTGTTACCAAGCTTTCAAAAGTTTATAGACACATGTTGGATAATACATCTGATACTTTGGTTTCATTGCAGGATGAACTCACTTATCTTCATGCCTACATTCACCTATTAAAAGAAAGATTTGGAGACAATCTGATCTATATAGAAGATATCGATGCTAGTCTTTTAAAGAAAAATATCATGCCATTAAGTCTTCAGATTACTTTTGAAAATTGCGTAAAACATAATGTTGCGACTGCTGAAAAACCATTGACAGTTACTATCAAAAGTAGTCATGAAGGACCATATCTCTACGTTACGAATAATGTACAATTAATGCCAGTAGATGACAACACCACTTCTGTTGGGCTGAAAAATATTATCAAAAGGTATTCATATTTTACCAATATGGACATTAAGATTCGAAAAGATGATTATGTTTTTGAGGTAGGTTTACCTTTGCTAGATGAAAACATAAGTGTAAGTAATAAAATTTAATCTCATATAATAGTCAAACAGCATGTCTAAACCCATCAAAATATTGATAGTAGAAGATGAGTTACTCGCTTCAAAAAGATTGGAAAGAATCATCAGCGAACTTCCTTTTTCCATTGATATCGTAGATAAATGTCATAGTGTAGCATCTACCGTTAAATTTCTAAAAACCAATCCAGAAGTAGATTTGCTCCTAATGGATATAAAACTTGGCGACGGATTAAGTCTAGATATACTAGAACAAGTGGATATCAATAAACCTATCATCTTTACGACAGCCTTTGACGAGTACACATTAAAAGCGTTCAAGCTTCACAGTGTAGATTATTTGCTAAAACCCATTGATCCTGATGAACTCGCAGAAGCCATAAAAAAGTATATCCAAATCTATAGAAATGAAGAAAAAGAAACAACTGATCTAAAAAAATTAATTACCCAAATCAATGGTTTCAGATTTAAAGAGCGATTCCTTGTCAAAAGTGGCGATCACTTGATTGTAATACAGATGAAAGACATTTCCTACTTCTTCACTTCAGAAGGCTACACACATCTGGTCACTACCCAAGGTAAAAAACACATAATCGATGACTCTATCGAAACTGTACAAAAAGAAATAGACCCACAACATTTTTTCAGGATAAACAGGTCAATGCTCATCAGTCTCTCCAGTATCAAAAAGATGGAGCAATATTTTAACTCCAGATATATCCTTTCATTAGAACCCAATTTTCAAGATCAAGTAATTGTGTCTCGAGAACGTGTCAAGGAATTTAAAGAGTGGTTAGAAAGTTAAGTCCCTACATCCCGCTTCCCACCAAACCGGCTTACCATCTAATTTCCATTCATTAATCATTATAAGACCCAAGATCAGTCTAG
>DAOLFJ010000387.1:0-4029 GCA_035326365.1 Saprospiraceae bacterium
AGAGCAAAAGCAATAGCTTGCAATGAATCAACGGTGGTGTGTATAGACGAAAATAATATAGCTACGGTTTTTGGTGATACACCACAATATCCAGAATATGCTTACTTTATGGAGGTCAATTGTGAGGAAGACTGGAAACCAATATCTCTCACGGAAAATGTCAAAGCACATTGGTCCACAGATAACGGAAATGCTGTCATTGTTCAAAGAATAAAAGGTACTAAAGAAGGGAACGCAAAATTTGATCTAGATACTTGGAAAGCGATCAATGACTTTGATGCTGAATATTGGCAAGTAAATGATGGAGTTCTTCAGAAAAAAATAACTACGTTTACAGATTGTAGTCTCATACCTTCTTTTTTAAGTGACGAAAATCAAAAATCTGTAATCATCTATCCTAATCCCACTGATAGTGTAGTATATTTTCCTTTTGCAGAAATGGCAGAGCTATTTTCTACTGATGGTAAAATGATGGTGTCTAATAAAAATGTTCAAAGTTTGGATATTTCTGCTTGTAAATCAGGTGAGTACACTTTAAATCTAACGATAAACAAAACAGTAAAATCATTTTTAGTAGTAAAAATATAATTATCTAAAAACTCTATATCCAAATAAGTCCCTCATCAACATCTCCAATTGATTCAGCATTTCCATTCAAATAACGGTAACCTATGTAATAACAAATTATACTATCTAATTGGTGGTAATTTGTTGGCTGTACAGCTATTTTAGCTGATAAGAAGGAACTCAGTTCTTCATACATTTTGACTATTGTTGTTAGGTTTTTTTTGTCATAAAATTCTTTAAGAATGTCGTGATTTCTAATGAATCCACCTGGATAGACTTCGATAGCCTGAGTCCCGATTTTAGATAATTCATTTTTTAGCTTAATGGCTCTAGCTGTCAATCCTCCTAGAAACATGGGAGACATGGCACGTAATATTCTATCTGATTTTCTGTAACTAAAATCATCACCATTACCGAAGTAGCCACCAGGCAGAGAAAGTGGAGCATCGATAAAGAGATGTGTGAAGCCAAATTCGACAACCAAATCCATCAACCAATGATCAGCGTCTACTCCTTTGTCAACTTGCAGTGACTTTAGAAAACCATTTTCTAGAAATGTCAATACGGTGGTCCCCGCTAACTTTGAGCCATAATCTACGCCAGCGATATTAAATGTTGTCATTAGCTCCTTAAAGTAGACATCCCACCATCCACATGTAATATTTGACCCGAAATCCACTTAGCATCCTGAGAAAGTAGAAAAACAGCCATCCCTGCAAGATCATCTGCATTTCCGATCGATTTTAATGGGTGTCTTTGTTCGGCAGCTTGAATCTTTTCTGGTGAAGAAAGTAATTTTGAAGCAAGTGATGTATCTGTTAATGAGGGTGCAATACAATTGACTCTGATAGTCGGTGCAAACTCTGCCGCTAATGATTTTGTGAGACCTTCTACAGCACCTTTTGCAGCTGCTATTGATGCGTGAAATGGCATACCTTGAGATACAGCAACTGTACTAAATAAAACAATACTTGGATGGGATTGAGATTTTTTAAGTCCGTTAAGTGATGCTTTAATACTTCTTACTGCTCCTAAACAATTGATAGCAAAATCTTCAGTAAACTGCTCTTCGCTCAAAGATTTGAAAGGCTTCAAAACAATACTTCCTGGACAATAAATCAGGCCATCTATGACATCGGGTAACTCGCTAGGGGATAGCTCATCTTTGGTGATATCTTTTTGGATGTACTCTATTTGTGGGTTTGATGCCAGTTGGTCTAAAGTCCTTGAGATGACTGTAACGCTATGGTTTTGTTGGGTTAATCGTTGGACGATGGCATGGCCTATACCTTTACTTCCACCTATTATTACGAAATTTTTATGGCTCATTTTTATTTTTTGGAATTAACATCTTATCGGAGGAATGGTTTTATCAGTGAAGACTATTTTGTTATTGTTCTCTGCAAATTCAAAGTAAAGCATTCTGTAAATTCAAAGCAGAGTGTCCTGTAAATTCAAAGTAAAGCATTCTGTAAATTCAAAGTAAAGCATTCTGTAAATTCAAAGCAGAGTGTTCTGCAAATTCAAAGTAAGTATTCTGCAAATTCAAAGCAGAGTATCCTGCAAATTCAAAGTAGAGTATCCTGTAAATTCAAAGTAAAGTGTTCTGTAAATTCAAAATAAAGTATTCTGCAAATTCAAAGTTAGGTATTCTGTATATTCAAAGTATAATGTCCTGTAAATTCAAAGTTGATTTCATTTTATTTCCATTTTTATTATCTATTGGTATGTTTTATTATCTATATTTACACCTTTAAAATTCTTATTATGAGCATTAAAAGGCAAATTGTTGAGCAACTTCTTATGTACAAGGAGAAGTTTCCAATTCTAGCAATAACAGGGCCAAGACAGTCTGGTAAGACTACCATGTTGAAAAACTTATTTCCAGATTATGCATATGTCAATCTTGAAAATCCAGATAATAGATTTTTTGCTGAAGATGATCCAAATGGTTTTCTTGAAACATATTCTGACAAGGTTATTCTTGATGAAGTTCAGCATGTACCTTTTTTATTTTCATATCTTCAAGATTTAGTGGACAATTCAGGTAAGATGGGGCAATTCATTTTGTCTGGATCTCAGAATTTTCATTTGATGGCAAATATCACTCAAAGTTTGGCAGGTAGGGTGGCTATTTTTAAGTTAATGCCTTTCGATTTTCAAGAACTAGAGGATGCAGGATTATTAAATGACGATTATGCAGTCAATATGATTAGAGGATTTTATCCTGCCATTTATCAACGAGATATTTTATCGCGAGTTTATTATGATAATTATATTCAGACATATATTGAGCGAGATGTCTCTACGATTACAAAGGTAAAAGACCTTAAAGCTTTTCGTAATTTTATAAGTTTGTGTGCGGGGAGAGCTGGTCAGATATTAAGTCTAAATGCTTTGGCAAATGAATGTGATATAAGCCAACCAACTGCCAAGTCATGGTTATCTGTATTAGAGACAAGTTTTGTTGTGTTTTTATTGCAACCATATCATAAGAACTATAATAAAAGGATAATTAAGAGCCCTAAATTGTACTTTTATGATAGTGGGTTATTAAGTCATCTACTTCGAGTAAAAGATCCAGTAAAAATCAAAAATGACTCCTTAAAAGGAAATATCTTTGAGAATATGATTGTATCAGAATATGTAAAACAAAATTATCATTTAGGACATCAGCATGAGTTTTACTTTTGGCGTGATTCTGATGGTCATGAGGTTGATTTGCTTCGTATTTCTGATGATGGTATTGAGGCAATTGAAATCAAAGCAACAGAAACGGTAATGCCTGACTTGTTCAAAGGTCTCAATTACTTTGAGAGAATTTCTAATGAAGAAAAACTTTGGCGAAAGACCTTACTTTATGCAGGTAAAGATAATCAAAAACGTACGGCAGGTTATGTCGTTTCGTGGAGAGATTTAAAGTGATTATTTTATAAAAAATTGAAATTTCTTATGAATACAAATATTGAAAAACTATACAAAATTGGGTCTAAAAGCCAACGAAATATCATCGGTTTAATGTCAGGTACTTCACTTGATGGCCTCGATATTGCTTATTGTACAATATCGGATTCTGGTCATGCTACAAAAGTTATTATTAAAGTATTTGAAACCATTACTTACAATGAACAAATAAAGGAGAAAATCAGACGAGTATTTGCAAAAAAAGAAGTAGATTTTCCTTACCTCGTACAGCTCAATGAATGGATAGGTAACCTTCATGGTGGTATGGTCACATCTTTTTTAAAAACCAAGGGGATATCACCAGAAGAAGTAGATTTAATAGCAAGTCATGGTCAAACAGTAATGCACGTTCCGAAACATCAGCGCGATGCCACGGATTTTACTCACGCTACATTGCAGATAGGTGATGGAGACCAAATTTCTGTAAAAACTGGTATTGTAACCATCAGTGATTTCAGACAAAAACATATTGCAGCTGGTGGCGAAGGCGCTCCGCTT
>DAOLFJ010000388.1:0-4029 GCA_035326365.1 Saprospiraceae bacterium
TTTATCATGGGAATGATCGGTGCAAAATCAATCACATAGGGCTCATCTATATTTCCCAATATCCGTCCTGAATCAAAGGCAATTTTTGTCTTATAATTAAATATTTGTTTCTTCTCGCCGCTGTAAAATCTAAGCATTATAGAATCTCCGACTATCTGGGATCCTATGGATAGAAAATATAAACCAGTTATACTTTCCCTTACCGCTATTCCTGTTATCTGACCCGACGACGACATAGCTATCAATTTGTCATCTGGATGGGCAAACTGATATTTTGGCGTGTAATCTATCCTTGCCGTTACTGTCATCGTCACTGGATATTTACTAGTAACAAACCAATTTGGCTGTGGTACAGGTGGGATGGCTTCAGTTATTATTGGTAAATAATCATAAAGCAAGCTATTTCCTTGACCGCCCATCACAAACGTATCCAATGCTACAATCTCAAATGTATCTCCTATCACGATGCCTTGATTTGGTAGGTTATTCCATTCAAAATCAGAGTTGTATGGCATTATCGTCACATTTATTGTCAATGAATAGGCCAGTCCTCCTGGCAAAATATCATAGACCAGTAAGCCTAGCACTGTGTTGCCTGTGAAGCCTTGCGCACCACTTATATGCAATGTATCGCCCTGTAGGCCAAGGATTAAATCTGCATTGTTTTCATAAATCCAAATGACAGAATTGTCATCTCTATTCAATATGTAATCATTCAAATAAATAGGTGCTAATTCACATGTTTCAAATCCTATCTGTGTCGGTATTGCACCAAATGACAAAGGCGATACACCCGACAAAAAAAACTCATATACTAGGTAATCATCTATTGTCCCATATATCTGATTTGCTTGGAAAATAAAAGGACGATTATAGGTAAATACTCGATCCATGTCTTGGTTGTAATACTTAATTGTCATTGTATCTGATACCTCATTGCTCACGATCGTAACAAAAAAATACAAATCATTTCCTATTAGAATAGTAGAAGAAAGTCCCCTGATTTCATTGCCCGAAAAAACAGCTAGTCGATCATTTACATTGGATGATGCGACACCTTCTAATTTTACAACAGCTGTCATGGTAGCGTTATAATTAAATTGCGATGGATCTGGTGCGGTCCAGTTAGATCCTTGGCCTAAAACAATACTACAAACTGACATTAAGAAAATCAGGATAAAGTTTCGTTTTTGACTTACGAAATACTTATTTAGGAGATAATATCTAGACATCAATTGATTTTTTTATTAAAAATTGGTAACTATTTAGGTCAGTTCCAATATCAACCGTTTTTGTCACAATTTTTGCATCTTTCAGGCAAAAATGGCGCCAAAAACAATAATTCTCTGCTCTTTTGTGATATGTTTCACCCATCACTACCAATATTTAGTCCCTACAGGGCAACGACTTAAATAGTTACAAAAATTGATAGAGGCAATTTTGTATCAATGCCTCTACCAATCTGTAACATCTATTTTATAAAAATTACCTTCTTCTGAATGACTTCTTGCGGTGTTATTACTTGTATTATGTAGGTTCCCGCCGATAAACTGTTTTCTGGTTTCCAAACAAAAGTGGTTTCCCGATTTGCCTGATCACAACAGAATACATGGATCGATTCACCAAGGCTGTTTGTAACCTTTATCTCTGTCTTGTCTGAAAGACCTCCTTGCCAATCTATATTTACTGTACTTGAGAATGGATTCGGATACACTTTCAACTTTTCATCCAAAATGTCTTCTGATGTGGAAGAAACATTCTCTGTCAGATGCAACAGCGCAGGACTATCTATAGCCCCGATGATGTCATTGACATTAAATGTCATTTTTTCCTTGATGTCAAATACTTTGTCTTGGGCAGCACTATAGTACTTAATGTCTATTTGCTCACCATTTTTATTGGCATATGCTGTCACAAAAAGGATATATTTATCAATCGCTGGAATATAAATGGCTCTACCATTTCCCCTTAACTCATCATTGACAAAAAGGCCTATTTCATCATTTTCTTTTAGCAAAATCCTATCTTCGTTATCCACCACATAAGCTATGACATTCATGGTATATTCATACTGTGACGGATCTAATTCCCAATTTAATGGCCTTGATTCAATAGGATTTTCAGCATCATGTTTTAGTTGAAATTCCACTTCCTTTTTTTGAATCACTCTAGCCATATCTACTCCACCTTGTACGTTGCTTGTCTGTATATTTGGATAGATTAAGGTATCGGTGGTATTGGATTTTAGCAAATATCCATTCGGTTCGTTCATATAGGTAAGATTTCCTACCCAACCTAGATTGGTATCGTACACTGCAAAAGTCAATTGCCCTTTGATAATATCGCCCTGACTTGGCTGTAGTGTGGACAATGCTGAATTTACTGGCAACTTGTACGTAGGCATATATCCTATCCAATTCCAGCCTTGGCTGATGGGAATAGGCAGACTATCTATATGAGTGCCTATGAGCGAAATAGAATCTTTGACCTGACTAAAATACTGGTACATTTTGCCTGGCCCAAGCGTCGGCAAACTACCCGCCCATAAATCTAAGAAGGTGGAGTACTGGCAAAAAGTACTTTGGCCTTTTATCGCAGCTCCTGTAGGGTTACTAAGGCTTTCTAGTGTTTCGTTGATGGCAGGATCTAGTGGATCCAAATTGAAGGATATCCAATTCCACCCTTTTTTGATATAGATCTTTCTAAGCAATTTACCACTTGTGTGTATGACCTGTGGGTTAGCAGTAGTCCCTATGATCGTATTGTCAGTGAATGAATAAGATTCGATAATATCTGCATACAGTTGGCAATCAGAAGCGTCCCATATCTGGAAGTCAACGGTCTCTCCTGATGTATTATCGCTATAAACTGTGAGGAATGCAACATGACCCAAACCTGGTTTGTATTCTACCTTAGATACACCACGCAATTCACCATCCACATAAGCGCCTACGATATCTTCTGTATCTGTGCTTAAGGTCCCTTCTATATTTAATTTCAAAATATAATTCATCGAGAAATCAAATGGTGACGCATCAAAAGCAGCAGGATCTATCACCCAAACTGGTGGTCTGCATATGACTCTAGTATTTACAATCAAAGCTTCATCTCCTCCCATAAAAAATGGATTTAATCCTGTCTCTGTGCGTAGTATAATCGAGTCGAAATAATTACCAAGAGGCACATCATCTGATACTTCTATGGTGATTTCTTCTACTTCATTGGCCACCAAAGTACCTGAACTCGGGAAAATTCTCATCCACGTAGGTATGTTGTGAAGCGTATATGGCACAGGATACCCACCTCTATTGTGTATGCTCACTTTGATGGATTTGGCTTCATCATCATACTTCACGATTGATACAGTATCGTCTAGCCATGCTAGTTCGTTGCGATCTACGTAGAATTCCCATTGTTCATAAACATTTTTATTACCTACTAAGTCTTCGATATTATGCAACTCAGCACGCAAGATTTTATTTTCGTAAAACTTGTTCAAGTTTACCGGCTCGAGAATGATTTTGTTTTCAAAACAAGTGATGTTAATATCTATGGGTTCTCCTGTTTCGGTATCGATAAGTAGTACATCATCTATTGGGTTCAGCTCAATACAATTGATATGCTTATTGAATGTAAATGATATCTCGTCGCCTACGTGATAAACACCATCAGATGGCTGGGGTCTGCCAATAAGTGAAGGTGGCTGCCGATCAATCCTACCTTTGATGATTTCAGAATAGCCGGGTTTACCACTGGCATCTCCTGTACATTCCGCGATGGCTCGAATTTCGTAATTCCCATCCTGAATACCTGCTGTCTCCCAAATAAACTGCGTAAAGTCGGGTCTCAATAAGGGTGGATTAGGAATCGTGAGTGTAGATAATAGCGACCATTTCGGATTGTAGCGCTCAAAGGTATCTACTATATTAAACCAAGTACCATTCCCGTTTGATTCCTTATACTGCAATTTTATCCGTTGAAAATCTGTTGCGCTCAGATCATATCCTGATACCGTAATGCGCCTTTTTG
>DAOLFJ010000389.1:0-4027 GCA_035326365.1 Saprospiraceae bacterium
AATTAAAGAGTTTAGTGAACTAAACGATGAGATTATTTTGAAGTCAGATTCATAATGTATTGATTATAAGGCAATAAAAAATTAAACACAATCTAAGATGAGCCTAAACGCTAATAATTTATTAATTTGTTCCAAAAACAAAAAAGGCCCACCAAATGTATCATCTAGTGGGCCTATATTTTTATTCTAAAACGCTTACTTTTTAATAGAAAACTCCTTCTTGATCTTATCTACATAATCCAATTTTTCCCATGTGAACGTCTCTACTTTAAGAGTCTTAGTAGATCCCGAGCCGTCCCTGAAAGATACTTCTTTTACTTCCGATGTACGTCCCATATGTCCATAAGCTGCTGCCTCTGAATATATAGGTGTACGAAGTTTAAGACGTTTTTCGATTGCATACGGTCGCATGTCAAAAATCTTATATATCTTTTCTGCTATTTCGCCATCTTTGAGCGCGACTTTGGCAGTTCCATAAGTATTAACATAAATATTTGTAGGCTGAGCTACCCCAATCGCATAGGATACTTGCACCAACACTTCATCACAAAGTCCTGCTGCAACCATATTTTTTGCAATGTGTCGAGTCGCATAGGCTGCTGATCTATCTACTTTACTAGGATCTTTACCAGAAAATGCTCCACCACCGTGAGCACCTTTGCCACCGTAAGTATCTACAATGATTTTACGACCAGTAAGACCCGTATCTCCATGAGGACCACCAATTACAAACTTTCCTGTAGGATTTATGTGGTAAGTGATGTCATCATTAAATAACTTTTGAAGCTCTTTTTTTAATGATTTTTTCACTATTGGAATTACAATACTAATCACGTCTTGTCTTATCTGTCCCAACATTTTTTCGTCTTCGTCAAAGTCGTCATGCTGTGTTGATACCACGATGCTATCTATTCTAATTGGTTGGTTATCATCAGAATATTCAATGGTCACTTGCGACTTTGAATCGGGTCTTAGGTATTTCATTTTTTTGCCTTCCTTACGGATATCTGCAAGAACCTGAAGTATTTTATGAGAAAGATCTAAAGCCAAAGGCATATAATTTTCGGTTTCATGTGATGCATAACCGAACATCATTCCTTGGTCGCCAGCGCCTTGATCTTCTTTATTAGCACGCTCTACACCTTGATTGATATCAGGTGATTGCTCGTGGATAGCGGACAAAATACCACATGAATTTGCTTCAAACATATATTCAGACTTGGTATATCCTATTCTTTTGATGACATCTCTTGCAATTTGCTGAACATCAAGATATGTTTTTGATTTTACTTCACCTGCTAGTACTACTTGACCTGTGGTAACTAAAGTCTCACAAGCGACCTTCGATGATGGATCAAACGCTAAAAAGTGATCGACCAATGCATCAGATATTTGATCTGCAACTTTGTCAGGATGTCCTTCAGAAACAGACTCAGACGTAAATAAATATGGCATAATTTAAGTTTTATATTTATTAAATCATTATGTTTGTGCAAAAGTAATTAATATTGTACGCTTTCACCAAGTTATAACTGATTTATTTTATACGTTTTTGTGGTTTTACAGAAGTTTTTATTTTCTGCAAGAAAAATACACATCAAATATCCAATAAAATATTGAGTTCTAAGAATAACCATTATTTAATTTTGCATTCAAGCATTTTGTGTCCTTCTAGGTATCCTTCCAATGTATCTCCTATCGCTATCGGACCTACGCCTGCTGGCGTTCCTGTAAAAATATAATCACCTTGCTGCAGGGTAAAATATTTAGAGACATAACAAATCAAAAAGTCAAAATTAAAAATTAAATCAGCTGTATTGCCATCTTGTACCACTACCCCATTTTTGTGCAGTTGGAATTTTATGGCACTCCGGTCATAATTATCCAAATCTACAAATGGACCAATAACAGCTGAGTGGTCAAATGCCTTGGCTATTTCCCATGGATGACCTTTTTCTTTACATTGATCCTGAAGATCACGAGCCGTAAAATCTATACCAAGGCCTATCTGATCGTAATAAGAAGTTGCAAAAGGTGGTTGAATGGCCTTCCCATTTTTTTTGATACGGAGCACTACCTCAAGTTCGTAATGGATGTCACTACTGAAATCGGGATGATAAAAAGGTTTATTGTCTGTGAGCAGTGCCGAAGGTGGTTTCATAAATACGAGTGGCGACTTTGGCACAGGATTATTGAGTTCCTTGGCGTGGTCTATGTAATTACGTCCTATACATATTATTTTCATGGATGGATGGTATTTGAATTAATAATGAGAAAGGACAAAAGTAAAACTATAATCTAATTATCTGAGTATGTGTAGGGTATTTTTGTTGTTGACAAAAGTATTCAAGTTTGAAAAGTCGTGGTATGATCTTTAACACGATGGTCGTAGGAATACAGATATATCAAATTTCTAAAATTTGTCAAATCTATTTCTTTTTCATCTGGACCAAACCCAACACAGATGCTCCATGGGAGAACATAATATTGTAGGAAACTTGCATTCACAACTTGAAAATCTGTAGCTGCTTTAGCTGAGATAGTGACTTTATGAAAAAGACAAGTATATTTTTCAAATAATTATTTATATTTGATATACCAATAATTTTTTGCCAAATGTATCTATATACAATCGGTCTCCATGTTTTTCTATGGATCTAGGTGCTCCGCTGCCTTCGGGCAATGATTCTATGTGTTCATAACGAAGTGTTTTCCTATTGAAAATACCGATCTTTTTGTGTTGCGTATCTACCATATAGATCAGGTCTCCTGCTACTTCTAGTGGTTTGAATCTAGCACCAAATGTAGAGCACTCCACTTCCTTAAAGTAATCCTTGAGATAATGATAAGACATCTCCATCGTCTCTAAGTCCAGCTCCCAATAATAGAATATCGCAAAACAAATGATCTTACCTTCATCTTCCAACAATATCGCTTCGTTTGTGTACGGAATGACGGCATATCCTTGCTCAACTCTAGGCATACCTCGATAGGATTCGCCTTGCGCATAGGGTAAATCTCTCAAATAGTGGATTAGCTCACCTGTTTCCTTATGGAGGCACATCAGACCATAATTGTCCATCTCAAACCAAAGTTGGTCTTTGTAAATACCAAGTGGCTTGCCCACTTTGTGCGGATAGTCGAATGGGTGGATGGAGTTAAGCTTGAGAAGATGGTCTTCGAGATTGAAATTCCAAAGTTCGCTCTTTTGGTTTAAGTCTAAAAGTAAAAATTGATTTTTGGTTCTTTTGTCTATGATAGGGTTGCTATCTGTAAAACATAAGGCATAATCATCAGAAAATATTTCTATGGTTCCAAATTTTTCATAAGTCCAAATTAGTTCGCCGAGTTTGTAAATATACTTGATGGCTGGTGTTTCAAGTTGGTTTGATTGTAAAAAATTATATTTATCTGTAAAAACAAAATATTCATTAAAGAGTGATTCCAATATTAAATCACTTTCTTGAATAATCGTAATTTCCTTTAAAAGATCACCTATCTCAATAATCTTATACTTTTCATTAAAGTAATAAAATTTATTATTATATTTATGAACAATTCCATCTTGATTTACTATATTTTGAATAATTAATTCACCATTATTGTTGTATAATGAAAACATGCTTGAATATTCTTTGCAACCTGTGGAGTTTGAAATTAAGCAGTATCCTCTTCTATTTATTTGATAAAAGGAGTTTTTAATATCTAATGTAAAATCTAATCTACTATTCATAACTTCATTCAATAGTTATATAATTAAGCCAGGATGAATTATATTTTTGAGAGTTTAGCCATGTTGACAATTGATTCGAATTCAAAAAATTTTTGCCAGACACACTTTGCCACCAAGCCATTGAACCATTCGTCCAAAAATAAGATGGATTATTTTGATACATTTTTAAAAATTTACTTCTAACATATTTTACTGCAGCATCTGTAGCTGTTAGTGTAACTCCATCAACCCCAAAAGGGCCAGTTACCCGATGGTCGCAGTTTGCATCTGCGATCCTATATTTTTCGAATTTGC
>DAOLFJ010000048.1:0-21718 GCA_035326365.1 Saprospiraceae bacterium
GAAGTCAGGTTCATAAGATATTGATTATAAAGCAATAAAAATTTAAACATACTCTTAATAAACTCGATATTTTCTTTTTGATTCCTTACCTTCAAATTTAAACTCTAGTTTAGAATTCTTTTCTAAAGTAGTGCCAGATGTTTCCTCAAAAATTCTTTTGTATTTCTGATAAATATTAGTTGGTTGCTTCTCGCCATTTATTTTGAGATGTTTGCCTGAAAGTTCCACTTTATTTTCTTTGTTAGGTATTAGCAACCCATCTCTATTCAGAGCATTTCCTAAGGCTTCACTAAAATTGGATGAACGTCTGCCATATTCCATTTCGTCCACGTGGCCATCTATCCGTCGGCTTTCTGGAAATTCGCCAAAAGGTTCAATATATAAATCGCCATCTTCGAAATCAAAAAATCTCATCTGTGGTGCCATATTTTCATCTAGCATATCAGGGAAGGCAAAATCAAAATTCAAAGAATCTAAACCTTTAAAATCAAAGTTCATTTTGCCCAATTGTTCTTGCATTTTTTGCATTTGTTCTTGCATTTTTTCTTGGTCAAATTCAAATTTCTCAAAATTCATCATACCCATCTTACCTATAATGGAATCCAAATTTCCTCCTCTACCAAAATTAAACTCAAATGGAGCAGTTTCTCCTTCGTCACCAAAAAACATGATACTTCCTTGACCTGACCCAAATTTTCTTGGTTTAACTTCTGAAATAATATCTTCATATTGGTCATAGTCTTTCTCATCTATCAATTTACCATCTATTTCTAAATTAGTGACCTTACCATTTTCCATGGACATTTTGATTTCTTGGTCATTCGTCTTTTTTTGGATGGTGATAGACTCCCTTTTTAATGGCATTGTATCTATCACTGTGATAATATTTGCCTCGACATCTTGCTTTGTTTTGTTCATTTCGTTTACAATAGAGCCATGATCATTTCCGATCATATCCTTGGCAAAAAATGTGACCAATAACAAGATGGCCATTGATGTCAAAATCTTCTCTTTTAAATAATTACGTGTCTGTGTCATGTTTAATATTCTTTTGATGCGTTGAGAAAAAAAACTATCTTTTTTACTAAAATTTAATGCTAAAATCGGCGATTGACTGCTATTTATTTCTTGCATTTTGACGAGTGTTTTTGCATAGTGAATATTATTTCCTATGTACTTTATGGCAAGATCATCACAACAGTTTTCTCGTTCTACACGGATATTCGTGCTGATCCACCATATGGCAGGATGATAGTAAAATAGAATCTCTACCAAAGTCTGCAACATGTTAATGGTAATATCCTTACGTACAAAATGTGCTAGTTCGTGGGCAAGTATTGCTTCTGTCTCCGCAATATCTAATCGATTTATTACTCCAACTGGAAATAGGACAATTGGCTTAAAAAAGCCCAATATCATGGGAGAGTTTACATATTTGCTTTCACCTATTGTGACATTTTGAGTTATTTTTAAGTGGTTAATTATCTTTCTAAAACTCCTATAAGCGTCTTGATCAAAAATAGGTGTTGCAGTCCTTGATAAAAACTCAACATAGCCAAGCGAAAACAAAAATTTGGATGCAAATAATAATACACCTATCAACCATGTATAAAAAATAGGTTGCTGATATTGGTCTATCCAAGCATACAAATCCATCCACAAACTTGTGTTTACAATTGGCTCAGAACCCATATACAATACAAAATCTTCCGTCTCAGACATTGCAATCAAATCTGTCCCTGATGTCTCATAGTAATAATATATAAAAGTACTTAAACTTACCAAAAATGAAAAACCAAGACTACCTAATGCTATCAAATACCTGAGATTGGCTGTATAATTTTGATATCTTTTTAGTAAGAGTGACATGATCAAAGCTATCAGTGAAAATTGCCAAATAGAATGGATGATGGACCAAACTAAGGCATTGACAGTGCTACTTTCAAGGATGGATACAGGATTCATTTTAGGATTGGTTTTCTAATTTTGAAATAAGTGCTTTAAGGTCCTCCAACTCTGCGGGAGATGATTTTGTATTGCCTAATGCTTGCATTACAAGATTCATTGCAGACCCGTGAAACGCCGCATTTACAAAATCATTTACCAAGTTATTTTTGGTATCATTTTCTTTAGCAATAGCCATGTAAATATGGGTTTTCGCAGCAGTATCTCTGTCTACGAGCCCCTTTTCGTTCATGATTTGCATGAGTTTGAGCGTTGTAGTATACCCTACATCTCGCCGCTCATTTAACACGTCATTTATATATCTTACTGACGATGGTCCATTCTCCCAAAGGATGTGGAGTATCTCTAGTTCAGAATCTGTGGGTTTAAAATTTGACATCTAATCTTGTATTTTTAAGAATATGAATACAAAGATATACGAAGAGCTTCGTAATGTCAAATTTTTGTACGAAATATTTCGTACATTTAAGAAAACTTTAACGAAATTGAGAATAAGGTTAAGGTTAAGACTAAGGTTAAGATTAAGGTTAAGATTAAGACTGAGATTAAGGTTAAGATTTAGATTAAGGTTAAGATTAAGACTGAGATTAAGGTTAAGACTGACTGATTTCCTTAAACATTACACGTTATACATTAAACAAAATAAGATTAATGCTAAGGTTAAGATCAGCAAGCTACTTTTTACTTGATGGAATTTTCTGGAGATAAGCCATTAATGCTAGTCCTTCAGATGATAAAATTTCAGTGTTTGGCGACAGATCTTTTTGTAGGTTATATTTTATTTCATTTACTTCCAATTGTAGTTTCTCCCATGCTAAATCGAGTTGTTCAGCAGAAATATTTTGAGAAGATTGTAGTAATATTTTATCCAAACGATTTTTATCAATTTCCTTTTTAAATAAGGATTCAAAAGATGGCATCCTTGTTTTGGGAATGTATGTTTCAGGATCTTGTAAAAAACTGTACAACCAAATATCAGGGTATTTCCCACCTAAACCATCGAGACTTTTTAATCGCTTTTTACCATCTTCGTCTAATTTGTGGCACCTTTGGCACTTTTTATCTTTAAATATTTTTGCGCCATACATGACAAGTGGTGATTGTGTCGTGCCTATTGAAATTATACCTAATGGTACAGATGTATTAATAACTTGCTGATTATTAAATCCATATAGACAAATGATTATTGACAAAAAGTATATATATTGATGCATCTGAAACTAATTGATAGTACATTTTTACTATAAAAAAAATCAGCTGTAAAAATAGGAATTAAATGATGAAGTAGAACATTAATGTGGCGATAGTGTGAAATGTTTTACTCTTTAAGATCGGAATACAAAGTTTGATCTTAAAAGTAATTTTCAAACTTAAAATCACATTTGTCTAAAACTTCCCTTCCGTTATTGTCAATACTTCACCTGATGTACTTTTCATCGTTCCAGAAAAGGTACCGTGAGCTTTTTTTGATACACCAGTTCCTTCCATGCTAGTGACTTTGTAACTTATCTCTGTACCACCAGCACTAAAAACTACTTTATCTTTACGAGTATAAAACGCACCAGTAAAATTTGCTCCTTGGGATGTGGGATAATCTCCTAATCCAGTAAAATCTTCGATATTAAACCCAAAACTTTCTGGATCAGTGTTAAAAGACTGGACAACTAGATTATCGGTATTTTCGTCAATCATATTACCAATAATATTTCCTGACCACTGTACACCATTGATTTTCATAGTAAGATTGCCAGCACTGTTAGGAATGGTTGTGTCATCATCTTTTCCACATGAGACCAATGCTATAAATAAGAAAAAAATTAATACATTTTTCATTTTAAAAGTATTTATTTGGATTAAAAAAAAAATAATTTGTTTTTGCATTCACCTAGTATTGGTTATTTGTATATTAATTACAAAATTAAAGTGTAAGATTTAGCATTTTCACTATTGCAATTTTGCTTCAATTAAAGAATAAAAATTTGAAGTTAACCCCTTCTCATAAACTACTTTACATGTGTATTCATACGTATTTTTACTAATCAGATTTTTATCTTTATACACATTACCTATACTTCGTTCTTGTTTTTTTATTCTGCTTAATGATTTTACTGGACCTTTGTTTATAGCTCGATAGATGATGATTTCCTGATACTCAACACTAGGTATATCTGTCCATTCAAGAGTTGCTATTTTTTGAATTGTATCAATTTGAACTTTAAAATCTTGAATTGGGTTACTCAGGTCTCTAATCGGCTTCAGATTTATTGGCGTAGATTTATTGGAAATATTTCCTGTTGAATCCACAGCTACAACACAATATTGAAGATTTTCTTTTCCATTTATGTTTACATCAGTCCATATCGGTGGATCTTTCAAATATTTTTTTGTGACTGCTTTCCATTCATTTTCTGATATAGATTTCCTTAATACTTGATGATGGGCAACATCTGGGCTGGTAGACATTTGCCATGTAAGAGTAATCTTGCCTACTTCATTTTTATAATCAATCAAAATGGGAGCAACAGGAGGAACTTTATCTGGTTTAAAAAGACGCAATGTATCTGAATAAGCCGAACTATTACTCATTCTATCAACTGCTTGTATGACAAAATAAATATCTTTTGTAAGTGTTTTAAGTGGGATTGTATCTCGCCATATGGTATCCTGTATCGCACTCGGCGTTAGATTGATCATAACGTGATTTGCAGCATTAGCGGACCAGACAAAATAACCTTTGATGTCTGGCTCTTTTCCTAACGGCCAGTGTAAGGTTATAACACCATTTGTATCAATAATTCCATTCAATCCTATAGGCTTAGATGGTGGAAAAGTATCAAGAATAGCTGCATAAGAAACCAAAGAAGCTGCAGCATTTTTTGAAGTATCCACAGCAGCAACTAAGTAAAAATTTGTGGAAGTTTCTATGCAACTTGTATCTATAAAAAATCTTTTGTTCTTATCTATGGGAAATTCACCAGAAATGTTTTCAAAACCTTGATTTGCCTTTCTACTTCTGCCTATCATGAAACCTGCAAGGTCAGATTCATTTCCTTTATGCTCCCAACTTATTTTAACTTTTTTACCTCCAAGATATTCTGTTGTTATACCATTTGGTTCTTTAGGTGGAGTTTTGTCAATACCTTTTAATAATATAGGCAACGATGGGGCACTTAATTCACCATAAGCTGTAATACCTTTTATACGGTAATAAAATGGTTTGTAATTTTGGGTTAAGACTTCACTCCATTTTATCTCGCTAGAATTCTGTGGTAAGTTATCCGAGATAGCATGTACATATGGCGTTTTGTTTATAGTGGTATAATTTTTTCCATCTTCTGACTTTTCGATATAGTAGCCGCTATACCATTGACTGTGGAAAAATCTATCCCAAGAAAATCCTACAAGCTTATCGCCTTCAAAAGAATCTGATATGATTGGTATGATCAAATCTTGACTTTCAAAGGTATTGATGTAAACATCAGTGGTATCCAAATGAGAAGGGATGCCAGAAAATCCGATAATTCGATAATGATAAAATCTATCCTTCTTTACTGTCGAGTCTGTCCATGACAATCCTGCAGCCTCTGCAGCAATTGGAGAGTACTCAGCAGCTAACAAACTAAATGCATATCTATTTTGTAAATCAGCAGGATAATCAGCCATTTCTTTATAAGCATCTTTGGGTGTTACGCCATATATACATTGAAGTACAACGCCAACATACTCTTCATTTTTATTTTCTCTCAGATAGGTCTCAAATTTTTTAATTGACCACGGCCTTATTGTGTCTGGTGACAATTGAACAAATTCTTTTCCACGATTGCCTAACGTATCATACCAAAAAGACTGAATACTGTACCCACTCTTGTTATAGATTCTCCAATATTCTTCAGATGTTGGTGCCCACCTTATTTTCACTTTATTGTCAGCAAACTTTCCAATGGCCTTTAAATGAACTAAACTATCAATGTCTGGCTCACCTTTATTACTGCTATAATATTGTTGTTTTGGAATGTTCTTAACTTGTCCAAAAAATAACTTTGGGAATAAAATTAAACCGATAAAGAGTATTGCAATGCTTATTCTATATGTTCTCATGTTTGTTGTATTTATTTAAATTTCCTTGACTACAATCTCCAATTTGTTGTAGCTCTCTTAATTTTTCTAGAATTACTTGGTCGATGGTAATTCCATTCTAAAGAATAGTCTAAATTCGGAGTGTATTTAACTGTATGAAACCTCATGGAAGTACTTAAGACACTATTGAAACTCATACCTAATGGTGCACTGCCTCTCGGAGTCATCCAGTCTGCAATACCCACTACTGTCGTATATTCGTTAGGTCTAGAAAATGCCATGACTTGATTTAATCTACTTATGATCGATTGTGTCTTTCTTTGTAAATTAGTATTATGTGTACTCCATGCCCATTCGTTTGCATTGAAAATTGAGAACGTCGGAAGTCCTCCTCCACTAATAACACCGGGAGCCATTGGCATCAAAGAATATGTGGTTTCGTCACTTTCTTCTGGAAAAGTTAGTTCATCTCCATTGAGTGGAGGCGAAACTATTCCAAAATTAACCTGCTGAGGCAATTTATTCCCTTCCCAACCAAAAGATTGCGTGTACATTACATCAACTGCATTTCTCTCTGGAAATGCCCATGAAGGGTGGGATGAATTGCGAGGCAAGATACCCATAAAATAAGAAAACATAGTACTAGCCATATGTGACGGCTTGAATTGATGTGTCCATCTAGTTTTGTTAAGATCATCAGCAAAAGTATATAGACCTGATTTCAAAGGAATAAAACTCCAATGGTTGTATGCTTCTTCTACATTTACAAGTGGAGCCATTTCTCTTGCTCGTGATGCGGCAGATATATAACCATTTTTATCAAATTCGTCAAAAGGTTCAGCTGCTATAAAGTTGACACTTGTTGCCAAAAATGTTTTATTAGCTGATTGGAAACGATTTGCTGCCATTTTCTCTGCAAGTGTATTGAATTGGCTAGTTTTGAAATAATATTCATAAATCACTTGATTTATTCCTGCTTCTGCAGCAGATGAATTACTTGCTATGGTTCTGTTAGTAATATTTGAAGTAGAAGCTTCTGCTTCCATTCCACTCACTTGATACCGTTGAGCGATTGTTGCAAACACTATATTTGAACTTCCTCCAGATATTGCTGTGAATGCGCTAAAATCTGTAATTATTTTTTTAATTACTCTGAGTCTATACCTTGTGTTTAATCCCATCGATACTGGCATTTGCCATGTAACTGTTTTACTATCATTTCTTGTGGCAGGAATTCTATATTGCAGAGTTTGATCATCTGGAGATTCCATTAGAACTTCATAAGATACAGTTGATGTTCCCAAACTTCTATTAAGTGCTCTCACACCTGCTGGCTCAATTATTATTGGATCTCCAATTTGTGTTTGAAGCCATCCTCGCTGATCAGACCCTTTTTCTCCTTTTTCTCCTACCATAAAAAATCTCTGTTTTTGAATAGGATAAGTGGTCAAAATTTTGTCTTCGGGTAAAGTTATAGGATGAGGTCCTGTAGTGAATCTTTTCTCCATAAAGTCAACAAACTCTGAGCCATCCCTTTTGAGTACTTGAACCCAACTTCCATTTATTCTCTCAAATACTATAACTTCCGCTCTGACGGTAAAGTCTTGGTTCTGTGGAAGTGTTTCTACAGCCAAACACTTAGCTAGGTATCCATTCTCTACAATTGTTGGAGCAGTAAAAGCTACAGTTTGTCCATTTGTATTGTTCGTAATTACGAATCTCTTAAACTGAGGTCTGAAATACCTTACCAGTTCTTCTTCGCCTTCATATTGTTCATCCTTCAGAGGTAGTACTCTGTCCATGGCAAAAGCAAAGCTTGCTTCAGCCTTAGTATAAACACTTACCTGACTTCCTTCAGGTTTTACATCGGTAATAAATTTTAAGCCATCTAGTGGGCTGTAGTTCGGGTCATAACATTTATTGCCCACTTCGAATGCAAAACTACATCTACCCGTTACGGCACCGTTAAGTATTGAATAGTACAGTCCTGCCCGGCCCTTGAAGTATTCAGGACCTGGGAATGCAGCAAAAATGCTAATGGCACAACCTAAATTAATGATAGGAACCTTGGCTTGGAAGAAGTCAAAATTAACACCTATTCCTAGCTCTCCTCTTAGCCCCGCAAAAGCATCACCTTTTGCATACCAACCATTTATACCAAGAGGTCTTTCTTCTGAAGTAGTACCACCTGGTCCAGAGATAATTCTGCAAGTTCTATCAGGATATTGCCTTAAATTGATGTTATATCCAAACGCCATATCTAGAGTTGCATAAAAAAGTAAAAAATTTAGACTTGCATTAAGTTGAAATGTGAGTCCATGTGCAAATCCGTCTCCAGAATCTTGTTCAGGCCCTCTATATTCTCTTGGCAAGTCCCCAACACTGCCAAGTTTTCCTTCAACCCTATCTTGATCGGGTCCTGCGGCTGCGATGATAGACTCAATCAGAGGATGTGGCGGTGGCAGATCAGGTATACCCTGGCCTATCATAAAATAGGTTTTTACACTGAGAAAATCTAATACCTTAATACCTGCTGGTCCTGGGTAGTTGGATGTTGCTCTTTCATATCCAGGAGATGGAAATGTCCGATCTTGTACACCTTCTGGAGCGCCAAGATAAAAATACCATAAGCCACTATTATCACCATGGAAAACGGCATCTACCAATTCGTTGCCTGCGCCAGCTCCTGTTACGACGCCATAAAGGTTTAAATAAACTTTAATAATCCCATGAATACCCTCGTAGTTATCATTGCCATCGATACCTTTAGTCCATGCTATATCTACCTGTCCTCTTAATGGCGCTGTATTATCCCCTCTTCCTATACCGCATGACACATATAGATTTCCTCTAAATTCAACTCTTTGTAAACCTCTTACACTACCATCTGGATTTCCAGCGATGACAGCTTCAATTCCAATATCAAAATTGTATGCGGATCCACCACCGTTATCACCAAGATATGCTTTAAATCCAAATCCCAAAAAAGTACGAAAATGTGGCTCGAATGGAGCACTTGCGCAACCAATAGGTGTGGCAGGCGGTAAAGTACTTCGGTCACTTGTAGCCTCAGTTGCACCTGCAGTTGCATTCACAGGTGGAGCTGTCAGTGTAGGTAATGGTCCCGTTCTTCTCATATGATAAAAGACACCACCGCCAATTCCATATAGTGCCACTCCTGGGAATAAAGTAATACCAGTACTCAATATAACAGAGCCTTCTATAGCAAAAAATGAAAAATTATCTGCAGAGTTAAATGGTGCTGATGGGTTGTTTCGCTGAGTACCAAAATCAGCATAAAGATTAATTTGACCTAATGAAGGGATGCCTACTCTCAGCTGACCAATAAACCTCTCATTAGCCCCTGCATTACAAAAGGAAATTGACCCTTCCAAATCCAAACCACCCATGTCTCTAGCCCTTATGGAGATTGATGTTGGTGCAAGGAATTCTTCAAAAGTAAATCTTGAAAAATCAGGACTGCCCTCTCGACCCAGATTAAATCTAAATCCTAAGTCAGCACCACCGCTGATTTTATCACCAAAATTTACTGTCAAATCGAACCTTATGTCATATCTTGACAATGATCCAAACACTGGTGATATACTAATTCCATTCAAATTGATAGGAAAACCTGAAACATCTTTTTGGGGTGATGCCTGAGACCAAAGCTGTGTGTTTGTATCGCCATTTTGCAATGAAATCCTGCCTCTGATTCCCGATCTTGCAGTTGAAAATGCTAAGTTTTCTAATTTTATAGAGGGAAAATTAATGGACATTTCACCATCTCTTGCAGGTCGATCCCGATTAGAACTTGTAAAGTTAACATCACCAGTGATCGAAAAAGAAAATTCAAAAGCAGAACCAATTGCTAGATCAACACGTGTAGTAGGTGCCAAGGTTATACGGGCTATATCCCACATTGGAATTTTTACACCAGTGGCATCTGGTTTAATTCTAAATAAAAAATTAACATCTGATCCACTGGAAGCTGGCTCTCCAGAAGCAGCGGGAGTTTCCCCAAACGAAATTACAGCACTATAGTTCAATAAATCTCCTGCTTCAAAAATGGGTAAGCCAATACCTCCTGAAATTCTTCCATAGCCAGTGGTCGATTGTACTAAACCTATTGCCAATGTATCTAATGACAATGAATATCCACGACCCGATTCTTGTGCTGTGCTCCATACTCCAGTAGCTCTTATTTCAAATGAAACACCTGTGGGGTCTATCATTACGTCATTTATACCAATACCAGGTCTTGTTGTTGCTAAATCTTTTGGTAGTCTTAGACTCAACTCTTGAAGATAAAATCCTGTCCATGAATTTCTCAATCTTACCTCAGGAGAAAGAGGTGATGGAGTTTCAGGATCGAGTACTGGTGGTAATCTATTGATGTCATATAATGAAGGAAAACGCATACC
The DNA here is from genome assembly GCA_035326365.1 of Saprospiraceae bacterium. Taxonomy (GTDB): domain Bacteria; phylum Bacteroidota; class Bacteroidia; order Chitinophagales; family Saprospiraceae; genus OLB9. The sequence goes on from DAOLFJ010000048.1 coordinate 10,467, forward strand.
TGGATAATTTTCGGATTCGGAAAAATCCAAAATTGCATTAGTCACAGTAAAACCTAATTGAGGTGCTGCCGTAAATTGAAATGGTTTATCAAAAGTAAGGCCAATTAAAAATTTGGCATCTCTATTTATTTTAGCCCCAAAGACAGCTGCAACTTGCCCTTCTATTATTTCTCCCGTTGTTACATTTTCTGGTACTAAGGCATCTCTACTGAAAACAAGTCTTCCTCTGAATGTAAGTGCCTTAAAACCAACGCAATCAAATTCTACATAAGTCGTCGTTGTGGTATCTCTACCACCTGATATGCCAATAGCCCAACCATTGTCCAAGGTAGCATCAAGATTAGAAGCCAATTTATAGATACCTGCGCCAGCGTTTCCGTTAGGATTTAAACAAACTTCATCTGCAGCAAATAATAAACTTAAGCCATCCATCTCTTCTGGCAATTTAATCCCTGCAAGATAAGATGCCCTAGCCCTTGTAGGAGTAAACGTGGCTTTGTCTAACGCAGCTACTATCCTTAATTCTGAATCTGCTGTAAAATCTATACCCAAAGGAAGAGACGTTGGCGCTCCTGAGAGTGCCTCCGTTATTCTTCTCAACTCAGAAATTCCATCGACGATGGCAGCCATTTCGGCTCTATTTGTACGTGGTCGATCACTTATGTCTTCACTGACAGCATTTACTTCCCCTTCAAACATCTGTCTAGAAGCGTTAATTCTTGCACCTGAAAAAGTTACATTGAGTTGTATATTACTGTTTAATCTCAGGACACCAGTTCCATTATACACGCTGCTCCCACTTATAGTCGATACCGAAAAACTGTAGTCACCAATACGTATAACCTCACCTACAGCAATACCTGATACAGCCACTCGTTGAGATGCAGGGATTTCTGGTGTATTGCAGATTCTTTCGCAATCTAAACTTCCTGGTGGTGGTGGTGGTAGGTCTTCGACAACTGCACCTGGTCCCGGATCCGGAGCATCATTGCTTATGACCAATCTTCGTACCGGGCTAGCGTGATAGTAATCTTCTGATGTGATATCTATCCCACTTCCACAAGGTGATGGAATATTGTATGCATCTGGAAATCGCAACCAGACAACTCGCCAATACAATGTCTCTTCTACAGTAAAATCATTTGTGATGGTAATGTCTTTATATACCTGTTGAATGAAATGATCTTGGTCAAATTGGCGTTGGGGTGTAAGATCAAAAGTATTGGAAATAGGTTGGAAATTAGGATTATCTTCATTAAAATTATCACTATTGTTGTAAGGATTCCCTTGTATTTTTTTCAGTTTACAAAAGACTATAGAAGCTGGACTGAATGTATTATCTCTAGCCACTTGTAGCACACATTTTTCATTGACAGAAAGGCCAGGTACAATAGGGTTTTCAAATCCCTGCAACTTAAAAATTTTAAACGGTGGTAAAGGGTTGCCAGGTTCCATTCCTGTATTGAAATCAAATTGAACAGGACCAGGTCGCATCACAGCATCATTAGCTGGACTCTCTAATTGTGGCCTAGGCATGCCTACGACAACGCCATTAGAATTCATGGCATTAAGATTCAAAGTTTGGGTTCGCTCTATGTTAGATGGTATTTCTTTGATGGTAAATTCAGTTACACCAAAAATATTTACCTTCTCTCCTCGCTGAGCACTAAAAGTAGTAGCGGTATTATGTAAAAATGGAAGATATTGCTCATACTCTGAATCATTGGGATAGAAAAAATCGATATTACTAGGAAAATGTCTGGTAAAATAATTTCTTAAATAGTTAGCCGGGCCCGGACCTGATCGCCAATTATCTTCATAATTCCTAACCGTAGTACTACCTACCACACTGCCATTAAATGATCGGGTGAAGTTAATATCAGCATTCATCTCTAGAATATTATCACAAGCAGGTTGGAATCTTGCAACAGCAAATAAATCAGTAAATGGCAATGTATCACCTACAGAAGGAAAGGCCCAGTCTGCATTGAGTGAAGGGTTATTGCAAAGTGCTCCATTGGGTACACCATATATAAAAACATTTATATCACTTCTTCCTTCATTTAGAAACACGGCATTTTCGGATATCGCTGTCACTCTCACTGCAAGAACATCTCCCGGAGTAAGATTTGGGACAACATCTGCCGATAAAGTATTAAAATTCCACCCACTTATTTCATCTTGTGTAAGTATTCTTTCGTAAGCTCCTCCACCATTAGCATCTCCAAAAAGTTCTTGTGGGTTGCCTTGCTCCATAAAATCATTTGCGGCTTGTTGGCTTGGAAATCTTACGATCTCCACACGATAATTAACAGATGGACCACTATAGTCGTGCGCCCAAGTAATGATCACTTGATTGTCATCGTTTCCTCCTACCCAAGTATTATTTATTGGAGACTGGATGATAGGTGGATTGTGGTAAATGATATCAAATCCAAGACAGTTGTTACCATCGGGTGTCGCTGTCGGTACTGAAACTAAAACATCATTTAAGTCATAAGCTTCAATACAAATATTATAACTTCCTGCTGGCAAATGTCCATAATTTTGAATTTGATTTATGAATTCTGGTGGCGAGATATTGTAATCTGATAATTGTGTGTTTTGATATTGGATTACTAAATCTTCGAGTGTAAAAACTAATCCAGTGCTAGGAATACTTACAATATTACCACTTGCACTATTTGCGTTATCTATGTTTATTATTCTACCGTCGGTCGTCGTACCGATTATTCCTACCTTAAAATATACGTCTATTTCAGTAGCATTATTATTCACCACAGTGACTAAGACATGGCCCGGAAGCTCTGTCACAGAACTTTCTATCATCCCTATAGGTGTCAAGTTTATCGTAAGTTGATTTTGTGCAATTATTCCTAAAGAAAAAAGCATCAATATTACTGTGGAAATTTGTTTTTTTATAATGATCATGATGACGATTTTTAAAAATTATAGTTATAATTTATTCTAAATCTAGTTTCATTTTTAGCAGCAATCAGGGTTGTTTTTCTAATGAGTTGACTAGTGTTGAGAGAAAAATTATGTTTCTTTTTTATTTGATATGTCAAGGAAGCGTTTCCGTTTATAATGTACCCATCTTTATTTGTCTGCGTTTCATTTGATCTATATGAAGTATTGATACGAAGATTTAAAGATTCGTTAATTTTTTTGCTTACATTAATGAGAAATCCTTGCCTTTTTAGACTTGGGAGCTGATTATTTTCACTAATGAAATATTGTACACCGCCTCCAAAAGACCAGCTGTTTTTCAGTTGATACCTATAATTCAAATTATAATTGGTATTCACACTACTTAGTGTAATTTGATCATTATTCAGTACGTCAAAAGTTGTATTTGAAGAATTAAAACTAACAATGTGTGGCTTCTCTTTTCCTTTTCCTATTTTATAAGATAATGTACCGTTCCAACCTACATTATTTGTTGTAAACAATAGGGAGTCATTAAGTTCTTGGACGATCGGATTCGTATTTTGCACAAGATTGCTATAGTTGACATTTAAGTTTAGTTCTTTTGTAAAGTTCACATTAGTGTTTACATTTGCTACGATTCTTTTTTGTGGTAAACCTGTAAAACCAGACTTATTGACATATTGCAATCCAAAATTAGAAGACAAATTTAATTTACCTTTAAATAGGCTTCCATTTATGTCCATGAGATAATTATCAAAATTTGTTTGAAGATAACTAATACCTAAAGATGAATAGAAAGGATCAATGTGTTGATACTTTACTCCCAGATTAAAAGTTTTAATTTTGAAACTTATCTTTCCATCATAAGCAAAGCTATATCTAGATGATTGGTTTATTGTCGTAAGAAATGATACCCGTTCTACCCATTCCGTAGCATTACTGTCTCTGATGGCTTCCCCATTTAAATCATTTGTCAAAATACTAACTGCTGCATTACCACTTAAAGTTACTATCTTGAAAAACTGCTGCGTTAGATCCAATCCAATTCCTACATTTTCCTTTCCATTAATGTTATACTTAGCTAATGTGTCAATGCTTCCAGTCAATAAATCATCTTTGGCATGAAAAAGTGCAATTCCAATTCTATTTGTATTCTTGCCAAAACCCAATTTAAACCCATAAGCTTTTCTGGTAAAAAAGTCAAACCCATCATTTCTTAATGTTAATACATCATTTCCTACAAAATAGGGATCATTGACCTTACCATAAAATGCTAGAAAATAGAATTTCTTAGGATTGAGCTCTATTCCTCCACCTAAAATGGTAAGTCCAGACATTAAGTACGGCGATAATACATATGATCTATGTCCTGCATGAATTTTTAAAGACTTGTAGGACGGACTTATGCCAAAACGGTTAAAACTTATTGTATTGAGAGATGACCCATAATTACTGTAAGCAAAACTAAGCGGAATATTGATCGAATTGTAAAAATTGAAGTTTACATTGATCCCTGTATTGAATCCAGCTGGAGGAATAGATGAATTCTCACTTACGGTATAGTTAAAGGCACTATAAAAACTTCCTCTCACCTTCAGCGGAGAAGCAGATTTAATATTAGAAAGATCCTGACAAATCAGAGATTTCAGACTCAGCAATAAAAATATGGTTAAAATGACCTTTTTCATCAGGATCTTTCGTTTTTATGATTATTTATTTTCTAGTGCAGTTACTTTTGCTTTCAGCACATCAATTGTTGCTTGCTGCTCTTGGATGGCCTTGATCAATACTGGAATTAAATCTCCATATCGAATGCTGTGCATACCTTTTGGCAATGAAGGATCTGCTACTCTCACATCTTGACCATTTCTATCACTTGTATTTTCCACAGAGACAATTTCAGGAATTATTTTCTTTACATCTTGTGCAATAAGACCAAGTGACACATCTGAACTTGGCACGCCTATTAAGTTATATTGTACTGGATTCATTTTTAATATAGCATCTAATCCATAAGGAATAGCTTTGATGTTTTCTTTGATCCTGCGATCAGAACCTACATTGGGTTGATTATTGAGATAGATGTTTCTCCATCTGAAAGTTGCATTTCCTAGATCCCAAGCATTGTTTGTAAAAGGTTCTACATGTCTACCAAGTGCAGGAAAGAGTGCGTTACCCATATCTGACCATTTATCAGCGGGCAATGACGCAGGTTGCCAAGTATTAGGATTATTGCTACCAACTGGTGACCATGTTAAAACCTGACCTGATGTAGGTGCAACATCCCAAATATTTCTGCCTTGTAGTTGGTTTGCATTCCAAAGTGCAGATGTATTTTGTGCACTTATTGTATTAGTTGCAATTGTAATACCTGTGCCTGCAGTATATGTACCCGCAGGGCCAGTAGGACCTTGAGGACCCGTAGGACCAATTGGTCCAGCAGGACCAGTTGCACCTGCAGGGCCAGCAGGACCCGCATTTCCTTGTGGGCCAGCAGCGCCAGTGGCACCCGTAGGACCTACAGGACCAGTAGGGCCTGCAACTCCTTGAGAACCAGGAATACCTTGTGGGCCAGCGGGACCTGTGGCGCCAGTTGGACCAGCTGGACCTTGTTCTCCTGCAGGGCCTTGAGCTCCAGCAACGCCTTGCAGACCTTGCAGACCTTGTGGGCCAGCTGGACCAATAGGGCCTTGATCTCCTTGGGGACCAGTTTGTCCAGGTATTCCTTGAAGACCTTGCGGTCCTTGTGGACCTTGAATCTGACCTACAAGTGTCCACATCTGACCATTCCATACATAACCAGATCCAGTATCTTCTGTGATAACCATATCTCCAATACTTCCCATATAGTCTTGATCTAAAGCGTTTTCATTTGGTATGGTGCCAATGATGTTTACACCTGTACCATCTTGTCCAGCGGTACCTTGAGGGCCTTGTGGTCCTACTGGACCTTGTGGCCCTTGTAGTCCTTGAATGCCTGGTTCTCCTTTGTCACCTTTCATTCCTTGTGGTCCTGCAAATGCACTATTATTTATCTGTGAGCTTGCTATTTCATTGTAAGTTCCATTGGGTGAGTCGGCACATTCTACAGTTAAATATTTGGGACCATTATTCCAGTTTACAGAAGCGATGGTTCCAAGCTCTGGAATTCCATTACCTACTTCAGCATTCAACCAACCATAAGCATCTGTTGTAGGTTGTTGTTTTTCTATATACAAATTTGTTCCACTTGATGAGCCTTCACTTATTATAAATCTTAAAAAAACAGTTGTGTTTGCTTGTGGCATTCCACTACTATTTCTCACTATAGATTGATAATTAAAGCCTTGAGACATAGTCGAACCAATCAAAGCAAAAAGAAAAGACAGCGTTAAGATTATTGATCTCATTTTTTAAATTTTTATGATTTTAAGAACTTTTGAATTTGAATTTGATTCAGTCACTTTTATGAAGTAGCAACCGTTATGAAGGTCTTCTAGAGAAAATTGAGTCTTAATTTCGAATTCCACTTTTTTTGAAATCAATAACTGACCAATAGAAGAATAAATATCTACATGCTCAATAGGATTGGAAGATGATTCAATAATCATGCTTCCAGTGGTAGGATTTGGATAAATATTAATATTACTACTAGGTTTTGGGTCAATCACAGACGAAGTAATATCATTGCCAGACAAAGGAGTGTCAAAAAACAGCCCTCCACATTCACCATATGAAGATGAAATTGAGCCAATAATACCCTGAAATTGAAATCCATTACATTCCCCTTGTAGGTAGCCAGATGCTCTTATATTTTGCTGAATGCACTGTCCCAATCCAGTATTAAATTGAATCAAAAGTGCCACAAATAGCACCAGATTTAAGCAACTTATTTTTCTCTTCATTTTATTCTTTCTTAATGTTATTGAAATCATATTTATATTTTGAAAACTATAATCAATGAATCATTACCTTAGTAAATGAATATTCATTTACTCGTTTAAATGTCAAATAATATCTCTTTTTGAATATCACAATGAAGGTCATATCCATTTCTTTTTTACAAAACAAAGGTAAGTGCTTGTAAAAAACTCTTCAAAAACTGCCTGTCACATGATGATGTGAAAATTTAAGAATAAGAATCAATCCAATATTAGCTATTCTTCATAGGTAATCAATATTCTCAAATTTCGTCCTGCTATCTCCGTACCATTAATATTGTAAATAATAATGTTTCCATCTAGTAATTCATATTGATAGTTTAAGCCACTCAAAGATGTAAAGTTTGGCGGAACAACTCGAGTGGGAGTAGCAGGAAAACCTTCAAGTTGCCATTCCATGAGTATTTCGATTTCAAGAATTTTGGCAGCGTCAAGACCATGTGGAATCAGTTTATTTCCGTTTAAAACGGGGCCAGTATTGACTATTTTTTTCATTTTTATTGATGGCGCTGATTCAGAAACCTTACCAAGTTTAGTAAATCCGCTGATATCCGTATTTCCGTTTTTATATACGGTCATTGCATTACTTCTGATGGTTGACGTACCATTTCCAACAGTTAGTAAAGGATCCGTGGCGACCCAACTTGTCATATTAGACCCAACAATCGTATCATTATACCTTCCAACAGCGAGTGAAGCATAAGATCTAGCAATGGTATTAAAACCTAATGAAAAGGTGTTTTCTCCCTTTGCAACAGTTGTTGTTCCAGTGGCTGTGGAAGCTTTTCCACTTGCACTTGTAAATATACCTAACGCAGTCGATTCACTTCCACTCGCCGTAGTATTAGCTCCAAAGGCAGCAGAATAATTACCGGTAGCTCCATTAGGATTGACCGTTGGCGAGCTAAATGAAAAATCTACTGCATCATTTCCTATATCACCATAATTCGCTGCATCTCTCCCAAGTAATCTCCACCCAGTCTTACTTCCTTCAGTTATTTTCTCTAATTGACTCGATTCCAGTTTATTTGAGCCAAAATATGGAATATTATTCAGCACATAAAATTTGTCAGTGATATTAGTTGGTGTAGCAGTTTGATTTTGCAATTGTAGTGTACCATTTTTATACACTACCAATGCATTTCTTCTAAAATTGGCATCTATACCATTTCCAATATAAAACAATGGATCAGTAGCAATCCAAGCATTAGGATTGGCACTCGTAATACTATCATTGAAATGGCCAACAGCCATTGAATGAAATGCTCTAGCAATGGTTGATCCACCTATCGAGATAGCAAAATCTCCCGAAGCAATACTACCCACACCCAAAGCTGTGGATACATACCCTGTTGCACTGGCATCATATCCAATTGCAGTAGAAAAGGCTCCGGATGACCTTGATGCAAATCCAGTGGCAAAAGAAAAGTTACCTGTTGCTCCTCTAGTGCTAGTAGGGCTATCAAAATATGTTAGATCTATAGCATTGATACCAATATCCCCATGATGTGTAGCATCACTGCCGAGTAATCGCCATCCTGTCTTGACATTTTCAGTAATTTTTTCGAGTTGGCTCGCACCATCCCCTACTGGATTCCAACCACCTGCAGTAGCTTTACAAATAAATTCTCTAACACCATTAGGCTCTATAGAAACTCCAGCAAATGCTGCAACAAAACCAGTGTTATTCCATAAAACCAACCTTCTTCCGTCTATCCATATCTCGGGATCTATGATTGATACTGGTCCATCCACATCCATTGGCTCAATGATGCCAAAACTAATATTAGATGGCAAATTCACAGCATTCAAAAATGGATTTAGTGATACACTCCTATGTGCAAATGCTCCGCTTATGTCTAGAGAAACTTGTGGGTCAGTATTATTAATACCTACATGCTGTGCATAAGAAACATGAATGAATAAAATAGAAATAATTATTAGGACAGCATATTGCTTCATAAAGCCTGTTTTGTTGTGGTTATTCAGTTAAAAAACTACTTGTTCTTAAATAATTTAAACTGCAAACATAAATAAAAAAAATCGGCCATCTCAAAATGAGCTGTCACATGATGATGTGAGCATTTAAGGTTTAGGCTGAGGTTAAGGTTTAGGTTAAGGTTAAGGTTTAGGTTAAGATTAAGATTAAGATTAAGATTTAAAAATAGCAGAAATGGACAAACAGACATCCTCAGCTCATGCTACTTTTGCGATAAAAATAAAAGTATGAGTATCAAATCTTTACGAATAGTCATGATCTTGTCAATAGTATATTACATGACATCTCCTTTGTTTGCACAATACACTTCACCTTGTGGTCATGACCATGTATTGTTTCAATGGTGGAACCAACATTCAAAAATGAAAACCCAATATGAGCAAACCTTATCATTAAGACAAAAAACAAAAAGTGAAAATTTGGGGTCCAGAAATAATAAAATAATAATTCCTGTTGTGTTCCATATACTACATCTCAATGGACCTGAAAACATAAGCGATGCGCAAATCCATGATCAAATCAGAATTCTGAATAGAGATTATCAAAAGATGAATGCAGATACATCTCAAGTAATAAGTAGCTTTAAAAACAACATAGCAGATGTTAACTTTGAGTTCCAACTCGCCAAGTTAGATCCTGATGGTAACTGTACGAATGGAATTGTCAGACATTACTCTCCCAAAACAAATTGGAACTCGTCAAGGCTAGAAGACTTTACCTACACATGGCCCGCTGATAAGTATATGAATATTTATATAGTAAAAAAGATAGATATTGCTCCTGCTTACACATTTTTACCTGGGATTGGGATTCCAGATTATGCAGATGCAATAGTTTGCGAATCTTGGCTAGTGGGTAGCATTGGTACTGCAACGACTGCCAATTCTAGAGTCTTGACCCACGAAATCGGTCATTGGTTTGGCTTGCCGCATATTTGGGGCGTAAGCAATGCGCCTGGAGTAGCTTGTGGCGATGATGATGTAGAAGATACGCCTATCACCAAGGGATTTACAGTCTGTACACCTAATAATGCCAGAATATGTGATCCAAACATAGTAGAAAATCTTCAAAATTATATGGATTATACACCTTGCAAATTGATGTTTACTAATGGACAGGCAGCTTATATGAGAGAAACCATAACGCTAGGTCTCAATAAAAGAGATCAATTGGTGAGCGAAGAAAACCTAATAGCAACGGGCATAATAGGTGATAAACCATGTGCGACCACTGCTAATTTTTATTCTATTTATTCTAATATATGTAAGGGAGAGACGATCAAGTTCTTTGACCAAAGTCAGACAGGGTCAGATACTAAAAACATATCTTGGTATATTCCTGGTGGGATGCCATCATTTTCACAAGATAGCATAGTTGATGTAACTTTCCCAGAAGTAGGAGAATACGAAGTCAAACTAGTGGTATCAGGACAAAATGGCGTGGATAGTCTTTCAAAATTCATACTCGTTTTGGATGGCAATAATGGTATAAAGGCACCCGTTTACTATGGGTTCGAAAATGGTACTTTACCAAATGATATTCAAATTTACAGCAATGAAGCTTCGGATCAAAAATGGGAAACTTTATCTTCACTTGGTGCAGACAATACAGAAGGATGTATTTTCATCAATAACGCGACCTCAGGTGGAAGTAGAGGAGCCTACTTCGAGACGCCTTTTTATGATTTTACAGATAATCCTAAACCCAATATGTCCTATTATTATGCTTATGCAAAAAACAGTGAAAGTCAAGCAGATACTTTCAAAATAGAATATACGCTAGACTGTGGCAAAACATGGAAAACCTTCCCTGGTATATCTGGCCCCAATACCATGGCAAACAATACTGGTGGTATTACTTCTAATGCTTTCTATCCTGTTGGTGCACAACAATGGAAAAAAGTAATATTAACCGGTGCATTTCAGACCTTGTTTAAAAATAAGCCAAGTGTCAAATTAAGGTTTTATTTTAGAGCTGACCCTGCATCTAGCGGTGCAAATAATATATTCATCGACGAGATAAATATAACCAATGAATCTATCTCATCACTTCAGCAATTAGATGAATCAAATATCGATATCTATCCTAACCCTACGACTTCGGACATTATTATTACTATAAAAGAATCAAATGCTAATGAAATTCAAGTCGAAATAGCCAACCTTACTGGCCAATCTATAAGTCAAATTATTCCGCCAAACCAAGATGGAAATAATACAACCTTTATAATCAATCAGGATGGAATGATGAAATCAGGCCTTTATATTGTGAAGATCAAAAAAGAAGGGTTTCTGGACGTAGTAAGGAAAGTGGTGATATTGTAATATTTGTAAAGGATATTTAAGAATATGTTTAAATTTTTATTGCCTTATAATCAATATCTTATGAACCTGACTTCAAAA
>DAOLFJ010000390.1:0-4016 GCA_035326365.1 Saprospiraceae bacterium
ATTCACTCATACACTCAGAGAGCTTCCGTCATTCATCTTCGAGACAGATCACGTTTAAGAATAAGTATCTCCGTCACGCCATTCCACTCAGTCTAGCGCATTATTCCATTCCATAAGCAGCTATGATTTTGACCACTTTTAATGGACTTGTAAACTTGTTTACAAGACGTAAAACATTATAACCTTTTAAACTTGTTTGCAAGCATTTCCATAAGTAGTCCCACACTACTGCATGTTTGCAACATCTCATTTTACAGTCATCAAATTTTCTATCAGCCCCAAATAAAAAAAATACTTACCTTTACATCAGAAACCCATACTTCGACCTATGTCATTAAAATTAGTACCAACGACACCAAAAAAATCACTGAATGCCGCCTTTCTAAAAGTGCGACCACTTAGAAGCGAAATTGATATTTTCAAAGCCAATCTCATCACACTACTCGATAAGGTGGATGAGTCTGAACGTGAAGAAAATCAAAAAAATCATGTTCGAGATTTTTTGGCCAATACCTATTACAAAGGCAAAAATGAAATCAACACCAAAGGCACAATAGATCTAGTCATACACACTGATCAGAGCAATAAATCTTCCGTAGGTGTCATCATCGAAGCCAAACGACCATCCAATAAAAGCGAGTGGATAAGTCCCGACAAACCCAATAGCAAGGCATTTCAGGAATTGGTACTGTATTACCTTCGAGAACGTATAGATGAACAAAATATTGATATTAAAAACATCATCCTAACAAATATCTATGAGTGGTACATCATTGATGCGGCATACTTTGACAAAGTGTTTTATCAAAACAAAGAACTCGTGCGAAGCTATAAAGAATGGCGCGACGGGCAGAAAGTAACATCTGATACCAGCCTATTCTACAATGACATTGCTTTTCCGTTTCTTGATAATCTCCAGGAAGAAATGCCTTGTACTTACTTCGATATTCGTACTTACGAAAAAGAACTCCGTAACCAAGACAAAGGGGATGATATAAAACTCATCGAACTCCAAAAACTTCTTTCCCAATTTCACTTACTCAAAGTACCTTTTGCCAATGATAGCAATAGCCTAGACAAAAGATTCTATGGTGAGCTTTTGCACATTATCGGACTCACAGAAACGAAAGATGGAAGCAAAAAGCTTATTGGTAGGCATAAAGCTGGAGAACGACATACTGGTACAATCCTCGAAGATTCCATCATTCAGCTAGATGTCCATGACAAGTTGAGCCGATTGCAAAATGTCAATCAGTACGGCAAAACAACAGAAGAAAAACTTTTTAACGTAGCACTCGAATTAACCATCACTTGGGTCAATAGGATCCTATTTTTAAAGCTCCTCGAAGGCCAATTACTAAGTTACCATCGCGGAGATAAGTCTTATTTGTTTTTGAATATCAAGACCATCAAAGAGTTTGACCAACTTGATGCGCTGTTTTTTCAAGTCTTAGCTAGAAAATATGAAGATAGAAATGAGCACGTCAAAGACAAGTTTCAGCAAGTGCCATACCTTAATTCATCACTTTTCGAGCCTACTGATTTAGAGCATGATACGATACTAATCAGTAATCTTTCCGACGATAAGACCATACCTGTATATGCACAAACGGTACTGAAGGACCATAATGGAAATAAAAAATCAGGTCATCTATCTACACTCGAGTATCTCTTTGCATTTCTAGATGCATATGATTTTAGTAGTGAAGGCTCCACCGATATCCAGGAAGACAATAAGACACTCATCAATGCATCAGTGCTAGGTTTGATATTTGAGAAAATCAATGGATATAAAGATGGTTCGTTTTTTACACCCGGCTTCATTACCATGTATATGTGTCGCGAGACGATACGCAAAGCAGTGGTCCAGAAATTTAATGAGACCAAAGGATGGTTGTGCACCACAACAGAAGAACTATATGACAAAATAGAAGACCGTTATGAAGCCAATGACATCGTCAATAGCTTGAAGATTTGCGACCCAGCTGTAGGCTCTGGCCACTTCTTAGTATCTGCACTCAACGAAATGATAGCAGTCAAGAATGACCTGAAAATATTGCAAGATCGAAATGGTAAACGACTGAAGGAGTACGATATCCAGATACTCAATGATGAACTCATCATCCGGGATGAAGATGGAGATCCATTTAAATACAACCCATCCAATAAAGAAAGCCAACGAATCCAGGAAACATTATTTCATGAGAAACAAACCCTCATAGAGAATTGTCTCTTTGGTGTGGACATCAATCCCAACTCTGTCAAGATTTGTCGCCTACGATTATGGATCGAGTTGCTCAAAAACGCATACTATATTAGCAATGATTTGAATCAAGGGCAAGCAGCGCTAGAGACACTACCCAATATTGACATCAACATCAAGGTAGGCAACTCACTCATAAGTCGTTTTGCCATAGATGCTGATATCAAAGATGTACTCAAAAACAATAAAAAATGGGATATCAGATCTTACCGTATGGCCATAGATGGATATCGCAATGCTAAGTCAAAAGAAGAAAAACGAGAGTTGGAATCACTCATCAATGTAATCAAAAACGACTTCAAAAGCGTAGTAGATAGACCATTCATGAAAAAAATAAGTGATGCCCGTGGTAAAGCTGAAAAATTGGCCATAGAAATCACCAACCTCACAGCTTTCGGTCAGAAGATCGATAAAAAACTTGTTAAAAGCCATGAAGACGCTGTTGATAGACTAGTCAAATTAGAAATCGAGCGCGACGATATCCATCATAATAAGATATATGAAAATGCTTTCGAATGGCGCTTTGAGTTTCCCGAAGTACTTAGCGATGACGGCGATTTTGTGGGTTTTGATGTGGTGATAGGGAATCCGCCCTATATTAGACAAGAAGAGTTTTCTGAAATAAAAGCATACCTTAAATCCAAATATGAAATTTACCATTCTATAGCCGATTTGCTGACCTATTTTGTGGAGTTGAGCTATAATATCCTTAATTCTGATGGCACATTTCAGTTTATCATATCCAATAAATTTACAAGAGCAGATTACGGTAAAGTAATGAGACAATATCTTCTGGATAAAACTACATTGACACACTTTTTTGATTTCAGTGGAATTCCTGTTTTTGACGAAGCTACAGTGGATGCAGCTATTCTAGGATTTTCAAAAAATATTAGAGAAAAAACTGATTTCAAATATCTAAATGTGGAAAGAGATAATGTAGAAATAAATAATTTTGAAAACTTTGCAACTTTAAATCAAAGGTCCATTGATCAATCTATTTTAAATGACTCACCTTGGTCGTTCCAATCAAACGATGTGCTAATCCTGAAAGAAAGAGTAGAATCGCAAGGAGTTGCTCTTAAAGATTGGGATATTAAAATTAACTACGGAATAAAGACTGGACTAAATGAAGCATTTGTAATAGATACAAAAACCAAAGATCAATTAATTGCTTCAGACCCTAAAAGTGCAGAAATCATAAAACCAATGGTTAGAGGTAGAGACATACAAAAGTTTAGTGTAGATTTTGGTGATCAATGGTTAGTTTATCTTCCTTGGCACTTTCCAAACCATACTGTAGAAAATAATCTAGATTTTATTGCAAATGAAGAAGTCTTTAAAATCGAATATTCAGCTATTTATAATCACATGGTTAATTATAAAGCTCAACTTGAACAAAGAAACAAGGCTGAAACTGGTATAAGATATGAATGGTATGCTCTGCAAAGATTTGGATCAAATTATTGGGAAGACTTTGAAAAACCAAAAATCATTTACCCAGTCATGACAAAGTTTCTGAATTTTGCTTTTGATGAGCAAGGTTATTATGGAAATGATAAAATATTTTCATTACTTGGTGAACAGATCGAATGGTTAGTTTGCTTCTTTAATAGTAAATTGTGGGCATATTGTTTTAGAGATAACTTTCCAGAGTTATTAGGTGGCACAAGAGAGCTCAGAAAAGTATTCATGGAAGAAATCAAAATTAAAAAAGTAGATGACGATATTTTAGAAAAATGTAAAGCTTTCA
>DAOLFJ010000391.1:0-3977 GCA_035326365.1 Saprospiraceae bacterium
TGTAGCTCATTTCGTGTACCATTAAAAAAGACAAAATAATGATGTATAAACAAAAACTTCCAGTCACTGTACTAAGTGGATTTTTAGGAGCTGGTAAAACAAGTTTGCTCAATCACGTTTTACACAATAAAGACGGGTTGAAAGTTGCTGTCATAGTCAACGATATGAGTGAGATCAATGTAGATGCGCGATTGATCGAAAATCAAAATACCTTATCCCGCACAGAAGAAAAATTGGTAGAAATGAGCAATGGTTGTATCTGCTGTACATTACGTGAAGACCTAATGATCGAAGTCGAAAAGTTGGCTAAAGAAGGTAGGTTTTATTATTTATTAATTGAGAGTACAGGTATCAGCGAGCCTATTCCGGTTGCTCAAACATTCAGTTTTGTAAGTGAGGATGGTCTAATAGATTTAACCCAATATAGCTATATCGATACTATGGTTACTGTCGTAGATTGCTTTAATTTTTTTAACGACTTTAGCTCCAACGAATTACTTGCAGATAGACGTTTAACAGAAATAGGTGGAGATAATAGGACACTTGTCAATCTATTGACAGATCAAATCGAATTTGCCAATGTCATCATTCTTAACAAAATAGATCTTGTAGATGAAAAAACGGTAGGGCTTTTACGAGCTTACTTAAAAAAACTCAATCCTTCTGCAAAGATCATTGAATCTAAATTCGGAAACGTTACCCCAAAGGAAATTCTCAATACAGGAAGGTTCAATTTTGATGAAGCAGCTACCACACCTGGATGGCAAAAGGAATTGGAAGGTGGTCATCATACGCCAGAAACAGAAGAATATGGTATCGCTTCCTTTGTTTTTCGTGATCCAAATCCATTTAATCCAGAGCGACTTTGGACATTTTTGAACAATGAATATCCGATTAGCATCATCAGGGCAAAAGGACTTTTTTGGCTTGCTTCAAGACCAAATGATGCTATTAATTTTAGTCAGGCAGGTGGATCATTGCGTGTAGAAACCGCTGGCGTATGGTGGTGCAGTATGTCATACCAGGAGAGAATAAAGTATCCGTCTTTTTTAGATCATCAAAAAATAATAGAACAAAGGTGGGATAAATCATGGGGAGACAGAATGAATGAAATAGTATTTATAGGACAAGACATGGATCAAGAAAAAATTATTGCAGATCTACGGAAATGTTTGATTAGCGATAAAGAAATTTTTCTTTTTGAGCGAGAGACCCTATTCCCAGATCCTTTTCCACAAAATATGTAGTATCATCAGATGTTTCATAAATCCATTGCTAGAAGACAAGTAATCAAACAAAGTAGCATTGCCTTGTCTGGCTTTATTTGCTTAAATTCTTTTTCAATATTTTCAAATGTATATAAAATGCAACAACATAATATTTTTGATGTAATTATAGTCGGTGGCAGTTATGCAGGATTATCAGCAGGTTTGGCACTTGGCAGATCGCTACGAAAAGTCCTTATTATAGATAGTGGAAAGCCATGTAATGCTCAAACACCACATTCCCACAATTTTATCACCCAAGACGGTGTGCCACCTAGTGAAATTGCCTTGAAAGCAAAAGCACAAATTGAAAAATATGATACCGTGACTTTTTATAATGGATTAGCCATTGTGGGTAGGAAGGTAGATGGTCTTTTTGAAATTGAAACCCAAGCTGGTGATGTCTTTAAAGCAAGAAAATTGATCTTTGCTTCAGGTGTAAAAGATATTATGCCAAATATTGAAGGATTTGAAGCGTGTTGGGGTATTTCTGTTATACATTGTCCTTACTGTCATGGATACGAATATAATCATCAACCGACGGGTATATTGGCGAATGGAGAAGTGGCTTTTGAACTTGCAAGACTTATAAATAATTGGACAAAAGACTTGACGATTTTTACAAATGGAGTTTCTACATTAAATCAGGAGCAACTAAATAAAATTTCCGAACACCATATTAAGGTGGTAAACAGCGAATTAGAATCTTTGAATCATATTGACGGATATTTGAAAGAGATAGTGACGCAAGATGGTAAAAAATATGCAATAAAAGCGCTTTATGCCCGCCCAACTTTCGTACAGCATTGCGACATTCCCACAACCTTTGGTTGCGAACTCACTGAACAAAATCATTTAAAAGTGGATATGTTTCAAAAAACAAATATCCCTGGTATTTATGCATGTGGTGATAATACAACTATGATGCGTGCCGTCGCTGCTGCTGTAGCATCAGGAAATATGGCTGGAGGAATGGTCAATAGAGATTTGATTATGGAAGATTTCTAGTGAAATGGCAATTCATGTTTAGTAATCTAAAATAACACAATTAGTGCATTTTTTGGGTGTATCCAATTTTTATATCGAAACTAAATGTAATTTTGGGACACACCATTTATTTTTATATTTAAATATGATTTTTACTTAACTACATCGATTTGCCTTAATATTGTGGTTTAATATAGATGTATGATTTTCCGATTTTTGCTTTTTGCTTCTTTTTTGTTCTGCTGTAGTGTTGTAAATGGTCAGGAGACGGATTCATTGACTACTAAAAAAATTACCGACCTATGGAAACGTAACTATTCGGGACACTTAAGCACGTCTATTGATAAAAAAAAGCAAGACACTTGGATCAATCAAAAGAAGACATGGATGCTCGATTCATTAGAAGTCGCTACTCTTGAATATGCAGATCCAAATATAATTGATATACCAGATTTACAAAAGGTTTCTTACAAGATTAAGACTTGTCAAAATCTACAAATGATAAACAAAGAGATAATTACCATTTGTGTTCATTCTGCTCATAATGATCCCGATGTTGGGGATGTTTGTATGGGTAAAACCAGCAAAAATATATTCTTTGTTAATTTTGGACATGTTTGTGGCGGACTTATAAATTTTGAAAGTTTTTCTTTGTCTCTTCCTTTAGATTCAATTGAATTTTTCAATAATTTTGTTTCTGATACTGATGGCCAAGGGTGGGTAAGAATTGGATTGTGAATTAGGATAATGAAATTTGTGACTGTTGGTTAGTAAAATTTAACATGTCGTTAATATTTTACCTTGTGTAGTAATAAAACTAAATGAAGAATGTTAATATTTCATGATAAAAATCATTTTGAATAAACTGAGAATATTTAACCTAACAAACTAAAAACAAATATTATTCTGTTTTGATATAATATTATTGATTTAAACTAGTAATACATCTTATTATCGCATTTTTAAGTAAAATATAATTATTTTTTGTAATTTTCATTAAAAAATTATGTATTATAAAATTTAATTATATACATTTGCACGACGTAGTAATAA
The DNA here is from genome assembly GCA_035326365.1 of Saprospiraceae bacterium. Taxonomy (GTDB): domain Bacteria; phylum Bacteroidota; class Bacteroidia; order Chitinophagales; family Saprospiraceae; genus OLB9. The sequence goes on from DAOLFJ010000391.1 coordinate 3,306, forward strand.
TACTACCAACCAACGAGATGATTTATAATAGATCCTGAGTGATAATCAGGATTATTTAGCGCTAACTACTAACGCTAAAAATTACATTCACACATTCCTGATTGTCATAGTTAAATGATTGAAAATTCAATTTTCAATGTGTTTTCGGTTCACATTGTTCTGCGAAATTTGATAATACTAGGTGCATTTTTATCTCATTTTAAACTTTTAGGTAATGTTATTAAGATTTTTAACTACAGTTGCATCCAGATATGAATCTGGAAAATCCAACTTTGAAAAGTTATGTAAAGCTGATGGTTTTGCGAATCGAGCAAAACGATTTAAGTTGATGGTTTTGTTGCCCATTCTTTGTATGTTATTTGTCAGTGAGACTAGTTTTTCTCAAATAACAGGTAAGGCATACAGAGATTATAATGGTGACGGAATCCAGCAAGGCGGTGAGCCCAATCGAGGAAATATCATCGTCAAGTTTTACACAAATGGTACATTACCTGCGAAGGACGTCTTAGTGGGAACAACAACTACAGCAAGCAATGGTACATACTCATTTAATCCACCTTCCTATCCTGTCAGAATCGAATTTGAGATTCCTGATGGGTTTTGTAATTTGAGCCCTACTCAGGATTTCAGTGCAGACAATGGGGATACTTATGGTACAGCAGTACAATTTGC
>DAOLFJ010000392.1:0-3970 GCA_035326365.1 Saprospiraceae bacterium
TATGTTTAAAAATTTTCTTAGTTGCTAATCAATAGGTTATGGTTCTGACGATAAATGAATTAAAGAGTTTATTAATCTTAACAATGAAATTATTTTGAAGCCAGGCTTATATAATATTGATTACAAAGCAATAAAAATTTAATGGTTGATAATACTTTTATAAATTGATTCTCCTATTGAATAAAAACAGCGGATAATAAGGTTGTAAAGCTCAAATATTCAAAACATGCATAGTCAAAACTTAAATACCTATTTTACTTGCGCCAAATTGGATTAAAACAACCTATTTTTTTTTCAATTTACTTTGCTTTCATCCCCTTTAGATGAAATTCATATTTAATCGCAAATACCATATTTGTAACAGATTCTATTGCGAATGTCAGAAACATTTTTGATTAGTGACGAATTGATATACGATAAATAATTTAACCGTTCTTGTTTCTGTTCTATCAAGTTTGTAAAATATGGATCTGATCTAACATAATTTAAGTCGAGTGGCTTCGCATCATTATCTGACCAACCCGTAAAATATTTTGTATAGTAGGCTCGGAGATCTTCTCTTATGAAACTAAACTGTTGCTCTGTAACCCTACAATTTGCCAATTCGTTTTCAAAATACATGGTTATCAAAGAGCGGAGTGTGTCATCCTTTAAGAAGCTTATTCCCTTACCCTTTAATTCTTCGTATATCCCCAAACTTGTAGGAATTGCATATATATAACTAAAGCCAGCTGACTGAAAATCTAAAGTTTCCACATCAGTATTACCATATTTAAAAAATTTTAGAATATCGGATATGTCACCTATCCATTGTTCTGCCCCTGCTATATTTGATGCGTAATCGATACTATCAGATTTCATCGCATCCCTAAATGTCTTTAAAAATTTTAATTCCTCTTGACCATCCTTCCTTTCTTCATTCCAATTATTTAATGCAATTGCTATCAATACACCTAAAGAAATTATAAATATTTCCGTGAGAACGTAAGATATATTCCTTTTAGATTTTATTGAAAAAAGACTTTTAAATCGACTTTGTACACCCATCATTTAAATTTAAGAACAAAGAAAACTAATAATGAATTAAGTAGTTACTTTTTAAAAGAATTTTAGGTTTATTACTAGCGGATACCCTATATGAAAAGTATTCGTATTGAGTCTAAAATCAAAAAGTCCCTGTAAAATTAAAAATTTACAGAGACTTTTGTTTTCATGTGACCCCGGAAGGATAACAACATATATCCGCATAAATTAAATCTTATACAAATACATATAAATTAAACTTAATTATAACTATTTAAATAAATATTAATACATTTGTATAAATATTCTGACCCAACAATTAACCCAACGAAATATTAAAATAAAAAATAAATTATGATACAAGCAAATGAATTAAGGATAGGCAACAAACTATTATTTACAGATTCCCCACACCAGGGCATTTTAACTGTAAATTCTGCGATAATCAAACAAGCAGAAGACGATATCAAAAGATTTAATTATTTTTTTCAACCCATCCCCATAACCGAAGAATGGCTTTTAAAGTTTGGGTTTGAAAGTTTGCGAGATGGATGGTTTATGTTTTCTGAAAAAGGTGATATAAAATTTGATATATCTTACATAACAGAAAGTAATATATATTTTTATTGTTGTGGCAAGACAAGGACTTTAAAATTTGTTCATGATGTCCAAAACCTTTATCATGCTCTTACTCAAACCGAGCTACAAATAAAAGAACCATAACCCACAAATGGCATCAATAAATTTTAATCTCCACAAATCTAGGGATCACCACTATATCACACTGATATACTACCCTACTTCATCATCTAGACTAAAGATGTCAGTAGGGGAGAAAATAGATCCAAAGTTTTGGGATAAAAAAAAGCAACGTGTAAAACCTGCTCATCCCAATGCTACTACTATCAATAACATGATAGGGGAGATAGTGATATTTATCGAACGGACCAGAAATGAATATAAGATCAAAGGTGAACGGCTCCACGCTGCTGAGCTTCGCAAATTGGTACAGAATAGACTCTATGGTAAAGATGATGCACTATTTAAAAACTACGCTATAAAATGGATGGCAGAAATGACCATCGAAAAGAGTACCATGAAAGTAATTAAAAACTTTGTCAATAAAATAAACGAGTTATATCCTACCTTATCATTTGACCAGATCACTGCATCATGGCACAAAGCATTCTTAAAGAAGATGGAGTCTTACTCGTCATCATATGTACATACATTGCTTAAAAAACTAAAACAAATCACTCAGGCTGCATACGTGGATGGTCTACACACAAATATTTTCTACCAAAGTAGTAAATTCCTTCCATCTGTAGATGTTGCAGATAAGATTTTTATAAATCAGGACCAGTTAAATGATTTGTATGATCGATTGCCTGGCATGAGCGACAAACATAAGAACGTGACCATATTATTTCTTATAGGCTGCTTTTCTGGCCAACGATTCCAGACATTCAGCACTATAAACAAAAATATGATCCTCCACAAGGCAGATCTTAAGATGATCACTATCATGACTAAGAAAACAAATGAACGTGTCACTATACCAGTATCTGACAAACTGATGACACTGCTAGATATGAAATACCATGCTGTCTCACTGCAGAAACTAAATACATACATCAAGGAAATTTGCAAGGATGCAGGACTAAAAGAATGGTCGAAAGTTACTTCTCACACTGCTAGACGTAGTTTTGCGACAAATGCAGTACTGGCAGGTATTGACATGCATCTTATAATGAAAATAACCGGACATAAAACGGAGTCGGAATTCCGTAAATATGTCCGGATTGATGATGTGATGGCTGCAAAGAAATCACATCATCTCGTGAATCTCATGCAGGCTTAATTTAATGTTTGTGTCCGAAATTAGGAACGTTTGATAGCTTTGTCATTGGTGTATAGGCAAAATTTTGGATAAACACACCGTCGTACTCCATGTCATAAGTCTTTAATTCGATTTGTTGGTTTCTATAACCGTTTGTGAACTTAACCGCTCTATTAACTTTGTAAGCTACCATATAGGCAGGGTGATCTGATTTAAGTAGATTGTCAGCTAAGACTGGATAGTATGTAAATCCGTCACCATTCACATACGGAACTGATACTTTGTGAACTCCAATACTGTCATTGTCAAATAGTACTTCCATGATATACGGCCAATGATAAACGCCCAAATAACTAAATGGATCTTCGCCTGTTGGTGTGAATTTTTGATACTGAATTTTTGCGTTGTTAAAGATCAAGTGTTCTCTTGGTTGACCTGTCAAAGCGTTGTCCGTTGAATTACTATTTGCGTGCCATACTTTGTTTGCTCCAAAACGTCCTATTTCTTCATAAACAATCGTTTGATCAATGCAAGGCGTTTGTTTCCTTTCGGTCTCCATTGATTCTTTTGTGCAAGCTAAATTCCAAAGTACTAGCGAAAAAAGCGAAATGATAAAAATTAGGTGTTTCATTTTTATGAATTTTATTGGTTAAAAAATTACTTTATTCGTTCTGCATACATTCTCACATTACAGTCTTGTATGGTAGTTGTACCCGAAGCAGTTTTAGCATATAATGAAAAACTGTCACCTGCTATAAATGGATAATTCCATGTCATATTGTTATGACCAAATTCTGCTGTGTTATTATAAAAGTGAGTCGAAATACAGCCCAAAGTAGCAGACGTAGCATTGTCCAATAAATCAAAAGTAACAGATATTGCTGATGTATTTGATTTACAATTTGCATGATAACCAATCCTATACGTGCCTGTGGTAATTATGTCAATTTCATCATTAGTATTGTCATAATTTATATCTGTGGCGTCTCCATTTGTTGAACTTTGTCCATCAAGTGCTATTTTTGAATAAGTTGTTGTTAATGCTTTAGATCCTGAATTTATAGCCATTAATGTATAAGGGCTTTTTTGTCTAAATGTAAAATCGTC
>DAOLFJ010000049.1:0-21309 GCA_035326365.1 Saprospiraceae bacterium
CATCCTAATAAGAACACACCTCCAGAACAATATAAGGCTATATCCAATTAAACAGAATCCTACTAGTTAAATCAGTTTAATCTAATTGGTAAAATTGAGTAACCTTATAAAAAATCTTAATATTTTACACCGTTAAAACCACCTTCATAAACGAATAATATTACATTTTTGGAGATCAATGACAAGATACTACAGTATTAAAGCAAAACGAGCGCCATGCACAGATTTGGCGGTTTAAAACTTGAATTACAAATTAGTATGTGCTCATAAAAAATCATTTCCTTATTTTTTGGCAATAGCTATAAATCTGATTTAGAGAAAATGGCGCGGCCCCCTGGTGCGAGTGCCCCGCTATGAGTTTTGCATTTCATTTTTGAATTTTTATTTTTTTTTGCGTTTGAAGTTTATTAAGTTTTATAATGTTTATATATGTTTAGTTATTTATGGTACTGGCTCGAGTTCGTCTCGAGTTCGTTTAACGGTACTATTACAAGTCGGTCTAACGGTACTACATCGGTCGGTCAAAGGTAGTCATCGGTCGGTTTAACGAACTCACTAGTCGGTTTAACGAACTGGAGACAGACCGATGAAAACAGTAGACTTTCGGTTGGAAAAATAGGTAGTCTTAGTGATCAATAAAGCACAATAATTTTGATAAATATCAAACTGAAACAACATCTATGTCAAGGCTAAAATAGTGTCAAAAAAGCTTTAAAAAAATAGTTTATCATAGATTTTGAGATGTCACTAAAAACCCCTAAATTGCACTAAATTATAGGCTACCATACAGACACCAAGTTACATATAATGATATGTACAAATTGTAATCAATTGATTTAAAGTAAAATAAACAGTGCGTCATGCTTCGTGATTTGTCCCAGCCAGATCACAAATCGTAACGCCAAATAGAAGTAAAATTCTGTTTGGCGTTTGTTTTTCAGGGAGTTATGAAATGTTACTAAATTGAAATGAAGTAAATTATATGCGACATTTAGACACCAATGTCGCAAAATTTGCTACTATTATACCCCAAACAGACATCAAACACCTTAATTAATTCATGGTAACAGTTGTTTGATTGTACATCAGAAATAAAAAATCAACACTATTTTTGGGAAAATGCTTTATGTAATTACAAAAACAAATCACTACTGAGATATCTGTCTCCTCTATCACAACAAATAAACACAATACAGCCACTTTCTAATTCGGTCGCCAACTTAAGAGCAATTGTGGCTGCGCCTCCAGAACTCATTCCTGAAAATATGCCTTCTTTTAAGGCGAGATCTTTTGCCATGGATATAGATTCTTCCTCTGACACATCCAAAACTCGATCCACCCTAGATGGATCAAATATTTTGGGTAAATATTCTGGTGTCCATCTCCTTATGCCAGGAATCGATGATCCTTCTGTTGGTTGACAACCAATGATCTGAATACTTGGATTTTTTTCTTTTAGGTACATAGACGTTCCCATGATGGTGCCAGTCGTACCCATCGAACTAACAAAATGGGTTACTTCTCCATTTGTCATTTCCCATATTTCTGGTCCAGTAGTTTTGTAGTGAGCAAGGTAATTATCTTTATTTCCAAATTGGTCTAGCATAAAATATCCGTGTTGTTTTGACTTCTCTTCGGCATAATCTCTACAATCTTCTATGGTATCTAGTAAAATTACCTTTGCACCAAAAGCCTCCATAGTTTGAGTACGTTCTTTGGTAGAGTTGGATGGCATGATTAATTCTATGGGAATATTGTAAGTCCCTGCTATCATCGCCAATGCTATACCAGTATTACCGCTTGTAGCCTCAATTAAGGTAGTATCGGATTTAATATCACCACGTTCCATAGCTGATTTGATCATATTTAAAGCTGCTCGATCTTTGACACTTCCACCAGGATTGTGACCTTCCATTTTAGCAAAAACCTTTACTTTTTTGGATTTATTTAGATTGACTAATTCTACAAGTGGTGTATTTCCAACAAGATCACTGATTCGCATTATTAGGGTTTTATTATTAACTTATTGTAAATGAATGAATCATGCTTCAATGCTTTCAATATATTTGTTGTCGGCATTGTGGTAAACTCTAGTTCCCGCAGGTACAGACTTTGTCAACCATACATTACCACCAATCACACACCCTTCACCTATGACTGTGTCACCACCGAGGATGGTTGCTCCTGAATAAATGACTACATTGTTTCCCACAGTAGGATGACGTTTAGTACCTGCCATCTTTTTATCTATGCTGATCGCACCAAGTGTTACACCTTGATAAATTTTGACATTATCACCAATGATGGTAGTTTCGCCTATAACAACACCTGTGCCATGATCAATACAAAATGATTTACCTATCACAGCACCTGGGTGTATGTCAACACCTGATTTGGAATGTGCGTGTTCTGCAAGAATTCTTGGTATAAGTGGTATTTTAAGTTTGTGTAGTTGATGCGCTATTCTATAAATAAAAAGTGCATAAAAACCAGGATATGCTCTGACAACTTCAAAGGCAGAATATGCGGCAGGATCACCATCTACAAATGCAGCTATATCTAACAAAAGATCATTGTAAATGGAAGGTATAGCATCAAAAAACAGATTAGCATTTTTTTTACAATCTCCTTTTTTACACGCTTTCGTCTTTTGCAACATTTGCTCAAGCTGGATTTTCAACTGATTTAATATCATTTGAATTTCAAAAGTACTTGCTAATCTATTTTCTGCAACTTCAGGGAATAGCACTACAAGTAATCCATTTGACCATGTAGCAACCGTGTGGCTAGAAGGTACTTCAGGTGTCAACTGATGCTTCTTCATTAATATTTCCAAAAATGTATTATCCATTTCAACCTAACAATTAAGCTGAGTACATGTTTCTAGTTAATAACTGAATTAATTAGTAACAACGTAATTTTTTAACAAAAATTCCAGTCTCTTAATACATCTGATTGATGGTTAAAACGACTGTTTTTTTTCGTTACCTTTTAGGAACTAACCTTATAATCGGACAAATCATCTCTTCTAGTGATATGCCTCCATGCTGGAAAGTATCTTTGAAAAAATTATTGAAGTATGTAAAGTTATTTGGGTACAAAAAGAAAACATCTTCTTTCGCAAATATATATGAGCTACTCATATTTGGACTCGGAAGTCCTGCTTCGGCGGGATTTCTCACTTCCAAGACATCTTTCCTATCATACTGTAGATTTCTCCCTACTTTGTACCGAAGATTTGTTGTGGTCTCTCGATCCCCTATGACTTTGGATGATGTTTGGACCCTGATGGTTCCGTGATCTGTTGTGATAACAAGTTGAATGTCACGCTCTGCAAGCTTCTGCATCATAGCCCAAAGTGGTGAATTGATAAACCAAGTTTTGGTCAATGATCTATACGCTTTTTCATCACCTGCCAACTCTTTAAGTACTTCCATCTCGGTACGTGAATGGGACAACATGTCTATAAAATTGTAAACAATAGCTGTAAAATCATTATTGAAAAAATTGAGGGCATTGTCTTGCAATTGTTTTGCAGCCTGTACATTGGTGACTTTGACGTATTCTGTTTTGATCTCCTTTTTGACCAATTTTTTGACTTGTTCTAAAAGTAGATCGCCCTCCTTCAAGTTTTTACCACCTTCTTCATTGTCATTGAGCCACCAATCAGGGAATTTCTTTTGGATCTCTAGCGGCGTCATACCTGAAAAAATGGCATTACGACTGTATTGTGTAGCAGTGGGCAAAATCGAGTAAAAAAAGTCTTCTTCTTCTATTCGATATAATTCCGTCACGATAGGTTCGATGATTTTCCATTGGTCATAACGAAGATTATCCATCAATATCATTATGGTAGGTTTATCATTCGCAAAAAGCGGAAAAACCTTTTCTTTCATTAAGTCTTGTGACTTTCTTGGTCCAGATGACTTTTTAAACCATTCCAAATAATTTTTAGAGACGTATTTAAAAAACTCTTTATTGGCTTCTTCTTTTTGCATATTGAGAATTTCTTTCATCTGCTGATTATTGCTATCATCTAGACGAAGCTCCCACGATATGATCTTCTTATAAATATTTACCCATTCTGTGTAATCGGGTCCACTATTGATTTCCATGGAAATATTTCTGAATTCTTGCTGATAGTCTGTGGCTGTTTTTTCAGATATGAGTCTTTTATTGTCCACTATCTTTTTTAACGTAAGCAAGATCTGATTTGGGTTAACAGGTTTGATGAGATAGTCGTCTATCTGGGATCCGATGGCTTCTTCCATGATGTTTTCCGCTTCGTTTTTGGTAATCATGACGATAGGAATATTAGGTAGTTTGTCTTTAATACGAGACAATGTTTCTAATCCTGTCAGTCCGGGCATACTCTCATCTAGAAAAACAATATCAATCGTTGAATCTTCATCCAGGATATCTAATGCATCATGACCATTACTAACAGTGACAACTTCATATCCTTTTTTTTCAAGAAAGAATAGTTGTGGTTTCAATAAATCGATTTCATCGTCTGCCCAAAGTATTTTTATTTTGTCCCCTACCATCTAACTTGTTTTAATTTTAATTTTTTATGAAATGTAAAAACACAAAGTTTAATTCTGTAAACAATATGTCATGGTATAACGTTCGGAATTTAAATATATTTTTGCGTCATGAATAAAAAGAAAATATTTAATGATCCTATCTATGGTCTCATAAGATTTTCTGATGAAATACTTTATGACATCATAGATCACCCTTATTTTCAGCGTTTGCGACGTATCTCCCAGCAGGCACTGTCCCATTATGTGTACCCAGGCGCGCTACATACTAGATTTCAGCATGCTATAGGAGCAACGCACTTGATGACTCGGGCACTTGACACACTCAGATCAAAAGGTCATGTCATCTCTGATCAAGAATATGAGTCAGCATGTATTGCCATTTTACTTCATGATATAGGTCATGGTCCTTTTTCGCATGCGCTCGAACATACACTTGTAGATATACATCATGAAGAAATATCGCTACAACTGATGACCAAAATCGGTGCAGAGTTGGCTTATGATTTTAGTATGGCTATAGACATTTTTAAGGGAAGCTATCCACGACATTTTTTACACCAGTTAGTTTCAGGACAGATAGATGTGGATCGGATGGATTATTTGACTCGGGACAGTTTTTTTTCTGGAGTAGCGGAAGGCATCATTGGTTATGATCGCATTATCACTATGATGAATATAGTAGATGATTTTTTAGTTATTGAAGAAAAGGGTATTTATTCCATCGAAAAATTCTTGATGGCACGTAGATTGATGTATTGGCAAGTCTATTTGCACAAAACTGTAATAGCTGCTGAGACAATGCTGATTTCAATATTAAAGAGAGCAAAACATCTTAGCATAGCTGGCATAGACATTCCCTCATCTGATGAGCTAAATTACTTCCTTAACCTACGCGGTGATGAAGTCCAACTGTCCAAAGATCCAAACTTTCTTAATAATTATGTCAGGCTAGATGACACAGACATTTTGTGGATGATCAAGAGATCTACACATCATAAAGATATGATATTCAGCACCTTGTGCAATAATTTATTAGATAGAAAACTGCCAAAAGTCACTGTAAAAAATGATGAAACCTTAAGTCAATTTTATTTCAATAGAAAGAAATTTCAGGATTTGCACCATTTGACCAACGATGAAATATCGTACTTTTTTAGTGAAAAAAAAGAAGTCATCTTTCCTTATGATGTGAGATCAGGCGAAATCAATATGCTCATGAAAAACGGAGAAATAGTACCATACAGCATCCTAAATACTTATTTGAATACAAAAGCCGAAGAAAGAACATTTTTATTTTTTGTCAGGGATAATCATTTCTAAAATATTAGGGACGACCAAAAAATGTCAATTCAAAAGTCAAGATAACTTCTCATAAAATACATTGGAACAAAAATTACCACTAAATTTGTTATTTTAATAAGTTATGGCAACAATTCTCATCTGTCTCACAGCTTTTCTTGCTTCCATTTTGACTTTTTTCTCAGGTTTTGGCTTGGGTACTTTGTTGGCACCTGTGTTGATGTTCTTTTTTCCAGTGGAAGTTGCCATTGCACTGACAGGTATTGTCCACTTTTTTAATAATGTATTTAAACTGTTTTTGACTGGAAAACATGCAAATAAAGAAGTTATCCTTAGATTCGGAATACCTGCAGTGATTGCAGCTTTTGTAGGTGCAAGTCTTCTTCTTCAATTTTCGAATATGTCTCCTTTGTATCAATATAATTTTCTTGAAAAAAATTTCAGTATTTATCCTACCAAACTTATCATTGCAGTTTTGTTGTTGTTTTTTGCTGTGGTAGACTTGATTCCATATTTCGGGAAGCTAGCCTTTTCTAAAAACAAACTTCCCATCGGTGGGATTTTAAGTGGATTTTTTGGTGGGCTGACTGGTGCTCAAGGTGCATTACGAAGTGCATTTCTAATTAGAGCTGGATTAAGCAAAGAAGCCTTCATAGGGACTACAGTGGTCGTATCTACTATGGTAGATATCACAAGATTGGGTGTATATGCGACTGGATTTGGTCAACATCTTCAAAAAGACAATTTAACACTACTACTACTAACTACTATTTCTGCCATCATAGGTGCTTTTATTGGGAATAAATTACTCAAAAAAGTAACCCTCAAATTTATCCAACAAATAGTGGCAACGCTATTGATATTTATTGCAATAGGATTGGGTTTGGGCTGGTTGTGATGAAAAAGTTAATAGCTTTTGCTGCTTATTAAAAACTGATTCTGACTATATTCTGCCATCACAATAGCATATGATCTTTGTCATAATGTCTTTGTTAAAAATTTTAGAACTTAGCATGGTCTAAACATAATTAGTTAAGTGTGATGCTCAAGAGAAATAGAACTTATGAAACCCAATAATTTATTGATAGCTCCCATCAAATCCTTTTTTGTAGAAACGGGCGAATTAGCTTATTTTGCTGGAAGGTTTTTTAGAGAAATTTTCAGAAGGCCTTTTGAGTTCAAAGAATTATTAAAACAATGCTACAATATGGGCAATCGGTCATTATTGTTAGTAGGTATAACGGGGTTTATCATTGGTCTTGTCTTTACACTTCAATCTCGACCAAAAATGATAGAGCTAGGTGCTGTCGCATGGCTACCTTCCATGGTCAGTATTTCCATCATAAGAGAGATAGGGCCCATCATTACTGCATTGATATGTGCTGGCAGAATTGGTTCGGGGATTGGTGCTGAATTGGGTGCAATGAGAGTGACAGAGCAAATAGATGCTATGGAAGTTTCAGGTACCAACCCATTTAAATTCCTTGTGGTAACTAGAATACTTGCCACTACCTTAATGATTCCATTACTAGTCATCATGAGCGATGCAGTGGCTCTTTTTGGGTCTTTTCTGATAGAAAATATAAAAGGTGATGTTTCATTTACCTTATATTTTGACGAAGTATTTAGAGCATTAAAATATTCAGATTTAGTACCATCCACTATTAAGACTTTTTTCTTTGGTTTTGCCATTGGACTGGTGGGATGCTACAAAGGATATTATTGTAAACATGGCACAGCAGGTGTAGGCCTTACGGCGAATGCAGCTGTGGTAGAAGCATCTATGGTCGTATTTATTATAGATTTTGCAGCAGTGTTGATCACAGATATATTTTATTCCATATGATTGATATTCATAACAATACAAACAAAATAGTTATCATAAAGGACCTCGTAAAGACCTATGGTGAGCACAAAGTATTGAATGGCTTTAACATGGAACTTTTTGAGGGCGAAACGGTAGTCATCATGGGTAAATCTGGTTCGGGAAAATCAGTTATGATCAAATGCCTGATAGGTCTAGAATCACACGACTCAGGTACCATCACGATTATGAACAAAAACCTAGACAAGATGGATGCCGACACATTAAATGTTATAAGAACTGAAGTTGGGTTTTTGTTCCAAGGCAGTGCTTTGTACGATTCCATGTCTGTAAGAGAAAATTTAGAATTTCCATTAAGAAGACACATCGGTAAATTCGGTAAAATAGGAGATGCGACACCACTTGTCATGGAAGCTTTAGAAAGTGTGGGTTTAACTCAGACCATAGACCTTATGCCAGAAGAACTTTCAGGTGGTATGAAACGACGGATTGCACTAGCTAGGACGCTCATTTTAAAACCCAAAATCATCCTTTATGACGAGCCCACCACAGGTCTAGATCCTATAACATCAAAGGAGATTGTATTGCTAATGAAATCCATTCAGGAAAAATATAAAACATCATCAATCGTCATAACGCATGATGTGGATTGTGCGAGATTCATAGCGGATCGGATGATATTATTGATAGATGGTATTAATTACATCATGGGTACTTATTCAGAATTATCTCAATCTGAAGATCCCAAAGTTAAAGCATTTTTTAAACAGTAAATATGGAAAAGTCATTATACCAAAAACTGAAATTAGGAATATTTGTCATCACAGGGACAATATTTTTTATATTGGGTGTATATTTCATTGGCGATAAGCAAAATATGTTTGGCAATTCTTACCATATTTATGCCACATTCAATAATATCAATGGACTGAAAGCTGGAAACAACGTCAGATACTCAGGCATCAATGTAGGTACTGTCAAAGATATCGTTATGATCAGTGATACGCTCATTGTAGTCAAAATATCTATCGATAAAGAAATCACAAAACATATAAAAACGGATGCAAAATGTGCCATAACATCTGACGGTCTGGTAGGAAGTATGATTATAAACATCTTACCAGGATACCAATCTCAGAATAGTATAATGCAAGGAGATACTATCAGATCTTCATCGAGAATTAGGACAGATGAAATGCTCCAAACACTAAGTGTCACCAATGAAAATGCTGCCTTACTGACTGGAGAATTACTAGCTATCACCAAAGAAATCAGTGCAGGAAAAGGCATAATAGGAAATATGCTCAAAGATTCCACCATGTCAAAAGATCTTAAAGAAATCATTACACATTTAAAAAATACAAGCGCTGCATCCGCCACCACTATCATCCAATTAAATAAAATACTCTCTTCTCTAGACCAAAAAGACAATATGGTAGGTATTTTAAGAGATACGGCCACTGCATCCAAAGTCAAAAAAATCATTGTGAATGTCGAAAAATCTTCAAGAGATTTAGATGTTTTAGTAAAACACTTTGACGAAACGATATTGAATGCAAATCAAACTATTACCAATGTGAAAGAAGGAAAAGGTGCCCTAAACTACCTCTCTAATGATCCTAGATTGGTGCGTAAAATAGATCAAACGATGTCACATTTGGATTCCACAGTCCTTCATATCGATAAGGCAGGAATCAAACTCAATGAAAATCTGGAAGCGCTTAAAAATACATGGCTGTTGCGCGGATACTTTAAGAAATTGGAAAAAGAAAAAAATGAGACCGAATAAGACAAAACGCTAAATTAATTACCATTTTTTTAATTATATAAGGTCGTCATGCCATAATACACTTGCGTCTAACTTATGTATTTTTATACAATTTTAAGTATTATTATGTAAGAGTCCGTTATCTTCGTCCCACAAATCAAATAACAACTCCTTATGTTTTCTGATTACTTATCCTTGGGGCTTGATCATATTTTAGATACAAATGGTTATGATCATATCTTGTTTATTGCTACATTATGTGCCTTTTATGTGCCTTCGCAATGGAAAAAAATTCTGATTCTTGTCACAGCATTCACCATTGGTCATAGTTTGACATTGGCACTTTCTGCTTTGGAAATGGTTAATATTAGTCCCACTTTGATAGAGACTCTAATACCTATTACCATCATACTCACAGGATTATTTAATATCCTTGCCTCCAGAAAGTCAGCATCTAGTCAGGAGAATATCTATTTGAACTATCTGATTGCCCTTGGTTTTGGATTAATCCATGGACTTGGTTTTTCCAATTATTTTAAAGCTATACTTGGCACAGAAGAAAGTATCATTCAACCACTTTTTGCGTTCAATATAGGTGTGGAAATAGGTCAAGTAGTGATTGTGGCTATTGTTATGACAATGGCTTTTGTACTAATAAACATCTTGAAAGCACATAAAAAATATTGGACAATACCAATGTCGATCTTAGGTATCGTCGTAGCAACTTACTTGTTATTTAGGTAGTTATTAAGATTTACTCCAAAACACAAATTGAACGATAATCAAATGTTTTTAACCCTGACCATAAAGGTAAACATCTGATTATCAACACATTTAAAATAAGTATTTTCTCAATATTCGAACTAAGGACTCTTCAGAGTAGACACAATATTACAAAACAAAACCAATTTCTCTAAATCCAAAAACCTGTAGACGACCATCTTCTAATTCGATCTTTAGTCGACCTTGAATGTCTATCCCAATGATTTTACCTTTAAAAATATGCTCTTTGTCGCCTCTGAAAACTGCCCATTCATCTTTTCTATATAAATGACTCAGATACGCTTCCAATAAAGTAACAAATTGCCCGCTTTTTAGCTTCAGATAATAAAACTCCAATCGTGATGACAATAATGCCAGTAATTCTTGAATATCATATACAGTATCTGTCAAAAGTGATAAAGAAGTAGGGTTCGGTATATCAATAGAAAAAATCGTCTGATTTATGTTCAACCCGATCCCGATAATAGTACTTTTAATGTTTGTATCTCTCAGCGTATTCTGAACCAAAATGCCTGCAATTTTCCTATCATCGACATAAATATCGTTTGGCCATTTGATTTTGACCGAGGAAACAAAGGTAGCTACTACATCTTTTACGGCAAGTCCACTTATGATATTTAAATAGAATTGATCTTGTACTTGTAGTGTAGTAGGATAAAAAATATAGGAAACTAATATGTTTTTAGATGCCTCAGAATGCCAATATCTGCCAATTTGTCCTTTTCCACCTGTCTGATAGTCAGCTAATACGCAAGTTCCTTCGCTTGGATTGGTTTTTGCTACTATATCCATAGCATAAGTATTGGTAGATTCTGTTTCTGTTAAATGTATTATTTTTTTTCCAGTAAACAAGGCATCCGGTATATTCATAAATATGTTTTTATATCTTTGTGGTGTAATTATAAACAAAATATTAATATTGGCAAAAAAATCAATTGCAGTTGTTGCAAATAAGAACGAAGAATCGATGAATCATCTCATCATCGATGCAATCCAAGATATCAAAGGTAAAAATATTGTAAAACTAGATCTTAGGTCTTTAGATGACGCCCCAGCGGACTTTTTTATCATATGTGAAGGTGATTCATCTACACAAGTCAAGGCTATCTCTGATAATATAGGCAGAAAATTGAAAGAAAAACTAGGTATGCGCCCCAACCATACAGAAGGAATGGAAGGCGCTAAATGGATTCTAGTGGATTATTTTGATACAGTGGTGCATGTTTTCTATCCAGAAACTCGTCAATTTTACGAAATAGAAGAATTATGGGGTGATGCAACTATCACACAGTACGAAAATATATGATTACTTCGGAACTACTTTGACAATCTGCTGTTTAAATAAAATTAAAAAGTAAACAACCTAATGGACAATAATCAGGAAAATAATACACCAGATAATAAACCTAGCCCAAACAAGTTTAACGTTAATTCATACTGGATTTACGGAATACTTATTTTAGGTATTCTGGCTGCAAACTTCTATGTTTCCTACAATTCACAAGTAGAAAATATAGATTACAATACATTCGAAGCCAAAGCAAGAGGTGGTGAAATCGAAAAAATAGACATCATTAACAAGGAAATTGTCAATATCTATCTAACTAAGACAGCCATTGATGCGAAATATCCGAAATTGAAGGATAGTCAGATGTATGGTTACACACCACATTTCACATTGAGAATCGGTGATTTAGGGAATTTCGAGAAAAACCTTCAAACATTGAGAACTGAAGGCCATACCATTAAATACACGCTAAAGCAAGAGACTAATTATCTTGGACAGGCCATTAGTTGGTTATTTCCATTCATACTATTGATCGGAATTTGGCTTTTTATCATGAAGCGTGTCAGTGGTGGTGCAGGTGGACCGGGTGGACAGATCTTTAATATTGGTAAGTCCAAAGCAACCCTTTTTGACCAAAATGCTAAAGTAAATGTCACATTTGCTGATGTAGCTGGTCTTAATGAAGCAAAAGTAGAAGTGATGGAAGTCGTCGATTTCCTTAAAAATCCAAAAAAATATACTTCTCTAGGTGGTAAAATACCAAAAGGTGTGCTACTAGTAGGCCCTCCAGGTACAGGTAAAACATTGCTAGCCAAAGCTGTAGCAGGTGAAGCAGGTGTGCCGTTTTTCTCTATTTCAGGATCGGATTTCGTAGAGATGTTTGTGGGTGTAGGTGCATCAAGAGTGAGAGATCTATTCAAACAAGCAAGAGAAAAAGCACCTTGTATCGTCTTTATCGACGAAATAGACGCTATAGGTCGAGCTAGAGGTCGTAACGCCATCCAAGGCGGAAATGACGAAAGAGAAAATACACTCAACCAACTATTGGTAGAAATGGATGGTTTTAGCACAGACAAAGGCGTGATCATGATGGCAGCGACCAATAGACCTGACATCTTAGATGCGGCCTTACTAAGACCAGGAAGATTTGACAGACAGATTGGTATTGATCCACCTGACATTATAGGTAGAGAAGAGATTTTCAAAGTTCATTTACGATCTATTAAGGTTTCTGCCGAAGTCAATCCAATGGTTCTGTCAGAAATGACGCCAGGTTTTGCAGGTGCAGATATTGCCAATATATGCAATGAGGCAGCATTGATAGCGGCTAGAAGAAACAAATCAGAAGTTGATTTAGATGACTTTAATTATGCTTTGGATAGATTGATAGGTGGATTAGAGAAGAAAAACAAACTCATCTCTCCTGCAGAAAAAGAAATCATCGCTTATCACGAAGCGGGACACGCAATATGTGGATGGTTTTTAGAACATGCAAGTCCATTGGTCAAAGTTACAATCGTACCACGTGGTATGGGAACTCTAGGATATGCACAATACCTACCAAAAGAAGAATATATCATCCGAACTGAGCAGTTGCTTGATAGAATGTGTATGACGCTTGGCGGTAGAGCAGCAGAAAAAATAGTGTTTGATAAAATCTCTACAGGTGCCCAAAACGACCTTGATCAGGTTACAAAAATGGCATATGGCATGGTTACCGTTTATGGTATGAATAAAAATGTAGGTAATGTGTCATTCTATGCAATGTCTCAAGACCAGTTTAATAAACCATACTCTAATGAAACAGCGCGTCTGATAGATGATGAAGTGAGAATACTAATCGAAGCACAATATCAAAGAGCTCAAGATCTCCTTACGAAAAAAAGACACGAACTCAATCAGCTAGCGGCTACATTACTCGAAAAAGAGGTGTTGTTGAAATCAGATGTAGAAAGATTGATTGGTGCTAGACCAGTTCCTGAAGATGCATTAGCAATAATAAATAGAGAGACTACTATGTAGGTTATCTCAGAAACAATCAAAAACAAAAAAGGGCAAGAGTGGATTCACTTTTGCCCTTTTTGTTTTATTCGAATTTAATTATCTGAGTCCACTCCGAAAACACAAATTGATTGATAAACCACTATTTCTTACCCCTACTTATAAATGTAAACATTTGATTATCTATGTATTAGAATTCAATACTTTTCATTTACTTTGATCTAAGGGCCTTTCGGAAATAGACTATATACCTGCTTTTCTCCAAAAAAAAAAATGCCACAGAAGATTCCATGACATTTCAAAACGTATAACAAACTTTAAGCAAAGAAAAGTCAGATTTTAATGTAGGCATTGCGTTTAGACCGAATAGAAATTGCATTGTGTAAATAAACAGTCAATATTCTTTACCCATCATTTGTCATCACCAATAGTTTTACCTACCTTCGCACTTCCAAATTTAGGGAGCAAGTAATTGTTGCCCGAATTTCCCTCAAAAACTCCAATATTTTTGAGGGTTTTTTATTTAACGACAGCCATAGCAAAGTTTCCCCTATCTATATTCTGATAAGCACCCATCTCATGTTCTGTGATATCTAACCCACGACGTTCCATATCTTCGGTGACTCTGAGACCAACAGCTTTTTTAATAATATATAAAACTACAAAAGCAAATGTAAATGTAAAAGCACCTATTGCTACCACACCTAATAGTTGTATGAAAAACTTCCCACTACCAAAAATTCCTACTGCCAATGTACCCCAAATGCCACACGCCAAGTGAACAGATGTTGCTCCCACAGGATCATCAAGCTTAAGTTTGTCAAAAAGCACTACAGAAAAAGGAATGATCGCACCAGCTATAGCGCCAACGATGATGGCACTCCCAGGTGTGAAACTATCTGCCCCTGCTGTGATACCTACTAGTCCTCCCAAAATTCCATTGAGAACCATTGAGTGGTCAAGAGACTTGAATCGCAAATATGAAACTATAAAAGTAGTCAAAGCTCCTGACGCTGCACCTAGACAAGTAGTTACAAAAACTAACGCCACAGCTCCAGGATCAGCAGACAAAACCGATCCTCCATTAAATCCAAACCAACCAAACCACAATAGAAATACACCTATAGTTGCCAACGGCATATTATGACCAGGGATGGGACGTACGCCTTTTTCAGTGTATTTGCCTGATCTAGCCCCTAATAATATGATTGCAGCCAAAGCGCCCCATCCGCCTACACTATGGACTAATGTAGAACCAGCAAAATCAACAAAACCAAGTGCATTGAGCCACCCGCCGCCCCATTTCCACATTCCTGTGATCGGGTAACAAATAGACACAAATAGAAATACAAACACTAAAAATGGCATCAACTTTATCCTTTCTGCTACGGCACCAGAAACAATCGAAGCACATGTAGCAGCAAACATTGCTTGAAAAATAAAATCGGTATAATAGGCGTATTTCCCATCAGCATATTCAGACAATCCAGCAGCACCATCAGGCAAATTGAGTCCAAAACCAGAAAAACCGATAATTTCTCCTGCATACTCTGCACCAGGATACATCAAATTAAATCCAGATACGTAGTATGTCAATAATCCAATACAAAGGATAATGACGTTTTTAAATAAAATATTAACTGTATTTTTTTGTTGGACCAATCCTGCTTCTAATGTAGCAAATCCAAGATGCATGATAAATACCATCATCGTGGCAATAAGAATCCACAAATTATTAATTGTAAATGTTACTTCTGTCATATTATTGCTAAGGTTTTAATGAATTATAGTGCAGACTCATTAATGCTGCCTGTACGGATAGAAATGATTTCCTCCACATGTGTGATGATGATTTTTCCATCGCCAATCTCACCAGTGTGAGCCGCTTGTCGAATAGTATCTGCGACCTTTTTAGCATTTTGATCTTCTACAATTATCTCAATTTTCATTCTAGCAATATATCCAATATCATATTCGACACCTCGATAAACCACGTGTTCTGCAAGTTGCTTACCATAACCTTTGACTTCAAAAAATGTAAAGAAATTAGCACCTGTTTTGCTCAGTTCGCTTTTTACAGATTCGAATTTTGATGATCTGATAATGGCTTCTATCTTCTTCATCTACCCTATTAGATTTATTGGAATTAATTGTTTGTCTTTGCAAATCTATAGTTTACTAAAGCACTCGTTTGTAGCAATTTTCAAGATTATGTTTCACCAAAACATCAAATAATGATGCTAGCGCACTGATATTCAAGCTTCTAAAGTAGTTTTTATTGTTGTTTCTAAATCCATAGTTTTGTTATAATAATACAAATAATTTTACACATACCCCTATTAAATAGGGAGTGTCTAGGTTATTTTTATGTATTTTACAGCTTTGACCCCTTGATATTTAGGACATAATCAAAAAAAAAAGAATATTGAATAAAAGAATAATAATTTATTTCCATTGTAGCGCCATAGAATTTAAATAATAAAAACAGGATTGGCTCTATTAATAAAACCAACCCTGCTTTAACTTTAATTATTATTCTTCACCAAGACCTGCTAGATCCAAAAGGAAGGCATATTCCATGGCTGTTTCTTTTAGTTTTTTGAATCTACCAGATGCACCACCATGTCCTGTTTCCATATTGCAATACATAAGTAATGGATTTTTGTCGGTTTTCAATTCTCTTAATTTAGCTACCCATTTGGCAGGCTCCCAATATTGCACTTGTGAATCCCAATATCCCGTCGTCACCAAAGTAGCAGGATAAGCCTGAGCAGTTACATTGTCATATGGTGAGTAAGACTTCATATACTCGTAGTATGTTTTGTCTTTCGGATTTCCCCATTCATCAAATTCCCCTGTGGTCAATGGTATACTCTCGTCAAGCATTGTACTCACTACATCCACAAACGGCACTGCAGCTATCACACCACGCCAAATCTGCGGTTTCATGTTCATAACTGCACCCATAAGCAAGCCACCTGCACTTCCACCTTGGGCAAATAATTTGTCACTTGCTGCATAACCTTCTTTGATCAAGTAGTCACCACAATCTATAAAATCGGTAAATGTGTTTTTCTTTTTCAGGTATTTCCCATCTTCATACCATTGTCTGCCCATCTCTTGGCCACCTCTGATATGCGCAATGGCAAATCCAAAACCCCTATCCAAAAGGCTCAATCGTGATGAAGAAAAATAAGGATCCATACTATATCCATACGACCCGTAAGCATACAATAATACAGGTCTCGTACCATCTTTTTTGAATCCTTTTTTATAGACTATCGACAATGGAACCATAGTACCATCCGCTGCCTTGACCATCTTTCTTTCTGATACATAATTTGATGCATCAAAATCGCCAATGACTTCCTGCTGCTTGAGTAAGGTAAGTTTTTTGGTCTTGACATTATAGTCATACGTACTATTTGGTGTGGTAAGTGATGTGTAATCCAATCTTAAAAGATCTGTTTCAAAATCTGGATTTATGCCCGTGTAAGTGGTAAAAGATTCTTCACCAAAAGCGACATAATGTTCATCCTTTCCATTCCAAGGACGAATTCTGAGTTGTGTGATACCATCTTTACGCTCAGAAATCACCATATGGTCTTTGAAAATATCGATACCGTCTATAAATATATTTTTGTCATATGGCATGAGGTCTTTCCAGTTCTCTTTGGTCGTCGCTGTCTCAGGAGTCACCATGATTTTGAAGTTCATGGCGCTATCTTTATTCGTGTGGATATACCAATTATCTGCATAATGATCGATACTAAACTCTAGATTTCGCTCTCTTGGTTGGAACATTCTGAATTGACCTGTCGGATTATCTGCTTCTAGGATTTGATACTCATTGGATAGTGTTGCGCCTGACGTAATCACCAAATATTTTTTTGACTTCGTCTTATAAATATAGGTACCGAATGTCTCATCTTTCTCGTGAAAAATAAGTTTATCATCTTTAGCAGGTGTGCCCAAAGTGTGTCTGAATATTTTGTAGGAACGAAGTGCTGCATCTTGTTTTGAGTAGAAGATGGTTTTATTGTCGTTGCCCCAAGTCACTCCACCGGTGGTATTAGGTATGACATCTTCTAGATTTTTGCCTGATACAAGATCTTTAAATCTTAGCGTATATTGTCTTCTACTTACGGTATCTTCGCTATATGCAAGAATTTTATTGTCGGGACTAACGGATCTTGCTCCAACAGCATAATATTCGTGACCTTCTGCAAGCTCATTGACATTTAGCAAGATTTCTTCAGGTGCTTCTAGGTTGTCCTTTTTTCTTGCGTGAATTGGATATTCTTTGCCTTCTTCAAATCTTGTTATATAAAAATACCCATTATCCTTGTACGGCACGGACATGTCCGTTTGTTTGATACGACCTTTTATTTCTTCGAAAAGCCTAGTCTGAAAACTGTCGGTATGCGACATCATTTTCTCTCTATATGCATTTTCAGCATTGAGATAATCTAGCACTTTTTGGGTTTGAGTGTCTGGAGTTTTGGCATTTTTCTGCTCGTCCGAGAGCCTCATCCAAAAATAATTATCCACACGGGTATCACCATGCATGACTAAATTTTCTGCTTGCTTCTCGGCTACAGGTGGTACAATATCTGTTTTGCTCATAAGTACACTTTCTTTGTAAACAATGTCTGAAGACACTTGATTTTCCTTGTTTTTGCAGGAATAGGTGGCAAAGGTAACACAAACAAATGCCAAATAAAAAAGATTTTTCAACATACGAAATTGATTTTAATGGTGATCGAATAAACTATGAATTCTAAAGAAATAAATCATTAAATTTAAACACTTTATTTCTCTATGAATCTCAAGCCAAATGTATCTTATTAATTCGATAATTTTTTGCTTTTTCTACTAAATGAATAAAAAAACTGATATTTTGCGGTCGCAATGAAGTTAAGCACATCATATAAGCAAATATTATCCCTTTCGGTCCCGATTATGCTCGGTAGTGCCGCACAAAATATTATTGTACTCAGTGATAATGTATTTTTATATCATTACAATGATCTAGACTTTGCTGCTGCTGGTCTTGTAGGCGTGTTCTATTTGATTATTGCTAGTATCGGATATGGTTTTTCTAGGGGTGGTCAGATCATGATAGCTCGAAGGAATGGCGAACATAATTTCCAAGGTGCAGGTACAGACTTCCAAGCATTGTTCCTATTTGAGTTTATGCTATCCGTGATTTTATTCCTGTTTTTACAATATGGGAGTAGAAGTGTATTCGAACTATTCATAAGCAATCCCGAGATCCTTGAAAAATCTATAGATTATATCATTCCAAGGAGTTATGGCGTATTTTTTAGCTATTTGGGTGTATCTCTGATAGCTTTTTACACAGGTATAGCGCATACGAGATTTATTATTTACGATACGATCGTCTTGATCATAGTCAATATTTGGCTTAATTACTTATTAGTTTTTGGAGCTTTTGGAATCGAACCAATGGGAATAGCTGGTGCTGCGCTTGCGAGTACATTGGCCGAAGTGGTTGCATTTTTGGTATTCGTAGCTTATATGATTTGGGATAAATCCAATAGGAAGTATGGGTTGTTAAACTTCAAAAACCTTCAAGCTAGTTCTTTTGGCAATATGTTTAGGATATCATTTCCAATCGTATTCCAGTCCATCTTGGGTATTGGAGCATGGTTTTTGTTTTTTAGTTTTATTGAGAATGTAGGTAGCAAGGAGCTAGAAATCTCCAATCTCATGCGTACCATCTACTTGATATTGTCCATACCATGTTGGGGATATTCAGCTGGTATCAATACCTTAGTCAGTAATTTTATAGGTAACAAAAAACGCCAAGCAGTACTTCCGCTTATCATAAAAACGACAAAGCTGAATCTATTTTCTACCATGTTGATCTCTGTACCTATCCTTGTGTTTCCTGAGTTTTTTCTATATCCATTATTCGGGAGAGAGGATATGACGTTGATCCTAGAGACAAAACCATATATGCTGATGCTTTTTGTGATCCTGATGGTATTCGGCACGGGCGGCATATTTATCAATGGATTGATAGGTACAGGACACACGCAGACGGCACTCAGGATACAGACTATTTTTACTGTTGTATATATCATTTATTCCTATTTTGTGATCAAACATTGGTATTTTGGACTCAACTGGGCTTGGGCAGCAGAAGTATTCTATTGGGGAGGGATTACGATCATGGCATGGTTATATTTACGGACATCAAAGTGGCATTTTTTGAAGTTTTAGGGGAATGGGAAGAAAAGCCACATGATGCATGGGAGCGTGATGGTGTAGCACCACAATGTGCCATACCTGGGCTTGATTGGAATGTTCCAGCCAGTGGAAAATATGGTAGAATTAGATTCCAAGGGCAGGCAGATTTTGTACAAGCTCATGTGGGGTCAAGTTATAGATGGGTAATAAGTGGTTTATCAATAAA
The DNA here is from genome assembly GCA_035326365.1 of Saprospiraceae bacterium. Lineage (GTDB taxonomy): Bacteria > Bacteroidota > Bacteroidia > Chitinophagales > Saprospiraceae > OLB9. The sequence continues at coordinate 19,954 of DAOLFJ010000049.1, forward strand.
TCAACCAGGATATGTTAAATCAAGGTAACGTTTTAGTAATAATTCTATTTTTTTTGATCTCATGCCAGAATCGATCAGTGATAAATGAAAGAAAAGCTGAGAGAATTAACGATGTGATGAAGTTACATTCAAAAGTAAATATTGATCTTTTTAACACAATAATAGATACATTATTAGTTTGGAAAAAGGATAGTCTATTAAATTCAAAATTATATATGTTTGATGATACTTTAATTATTGATAAAAAAATTGTAATTAATAGTGATTCAACAAGGCTGTTTACATACTTATTTAATATTGATTTCAAGAATAAAGGTTCAAATCATGATGGTTTAATGGACTTGGCAGGTGCAAAAATATCAGGTAAATGGTATTTTTTCTTCGGAACTTACACCGTCATCGACCGAGCATTCTACCAAGATAGCATTTACAGCCCAATGACATTTGATGAGCTGAGTTATCTTGCGAGAGAGAATTTGTCAAGTGCTTTTTATCAGGACAAAAATGGAAAAGTCAAGGTGCGAGAATCCTTCTTTGACTTTATGGATGACTCGAATGGATGGGGACTTCCACCAGGATCGACAAGAAAAGATATAGACTCAGTCATCGTAGCGCGCAATAAAGAAATGCGTCAGTACAAAATTGACCCCGCAGAAATCGAACAAATAAAAGCCGAAATGGCTAAAAGCGTTCGTCCACAGGAACCAATATCAGATCTTAAATGGTACGAAAAGATATTTCCCAAAGAGAAAAAACTCTTTGAGACCGACGAGTGGAAGGAGTATGTGAAAAGTAAAAATAGAGGAAAATAAATCAAATAAATCATAGTTCAGGCGTTGGTTTTGAATAGCACATTAGTAATTTGTAATTGCTAATTCGCAATTTAACACCCCACATTTTATTCCGCACCTTCCTTCGTAAAATCTTCTCATTTAGAATAAAAAAGTAAATACCCACACGATCGCAAAATTTAATATCAATCAAAATTTTATCATTTCTAAAACTAAAATTCTAATCACACCAAAAGACAACTTTTTTGGCTTAGATTTCATTTTAATATGGTATTACTTGTGGCTATCAATCAACAAATTGATATATTGCCACCGATTATTCATTAAACCATAAAAGTGATGTAGCATGCAGAGAATTTTTTTTCACGAGAAGAGCCCTAACAAAAGAGACCTTAAGGAAGTAGCAGATAGAATCAACAAAGGAGAGATCATCATCTTCCCTACCGATACGATCTATGCCATGGGATGCTTGATGACAAATAGGGAAGGGATAGAGCGAATTTGCAAAATATTGGACAAAAAAGAAAAACATACCAAAATGTCGCTAATCTGCCCAAATATTAGC
>DAOLFJ010000393.1:0-2270 GCA_035326365.1 Saprospiraceae bacterium
AGAACCATAACCTATTGATTAGCAACTAAGAAAATTTTTAAACATACTCTTAATAATGGCATAGGAATCATAACATACGATTCATTATTTAAACTTAACGGATGCAAACAACTTCCGAAGGTTTTGACTATCTACCCTATTTCGGGTTACAATTGATAATATTTTACCATCTTTTTTACCTTCCACAGACCTTAAATAAAGGCCTGATGGCAAAGAATCTATGCTAGATATAAAAATTTTACGGATGTAATTATCTGTGGTGTCCATAGTTATATCATAATATTTAAGATTAGGATCTTCATTATTAAACTGAAAAGGATAACCGTAAGTCCTACCCCTAAATTTTAAATTTGCCACCTTTGTACATACTTGGCATTGAAAGATCGTCTTTGTGTCTTCTACTTTATCCACTATATTTACGATAGATACGGAATCTCTAAACAATCTATTTAGTTTGGCTTCGATGTGGATGATTTCAAAAAACTTCGCATAATAATTGGCATTAAAAGCCCGCATAAATCCTTCTTCCATGGTGACAGGTCCTGCATTTGCATATTTGCCATAATCATAATCAAATATGATATCACCGCACCGCACGGTACCAACTTTTGAGTCAAAACCGGTTCCTTCCTTAAATTGACAATTACCACCTATTGTAAATAAGTCATTACTACTCACTTTGTCACCACGCTGCCCCATCTTAGATGAAGAGCAAGATGCGACAATGATCATTACTACCGAAAAAAAATACTTCATAATATCAATTTGTCATTATTGAAGAAGTCACAGGAATAGCGGCTAAAATATTCTTTAAAAATAGATTGGTATCAAATGCTTCACCACCAGTACCCATTCTGACAATGACCACATTTCTAGATGGAATGATAAACACAAACTGACCTTGGTATCCATTGGCAGAGTATAAATCATGGGGTGCATCTGGATATTCTACCCCATTTTTATTCAACCAAAAATGCGCTCCATATATTCCATTAGACCCTTGAGCTTCTTCTCTTGTGTAGGTTGTCCACCCTTCAGGCAGCAATCTTTTACTATTCCAAACTCCGTCGTGTAAGTAAAGTAATCCAAACTTTGCCCAGTCCCTCGGCGTAGCATAACCATAACTTGAACCAATCAATGTACCACTTTCATCCGTCTCTATAAAAGCAGAAGACATCTGGAGTGGATCAAAAAGATTTTTTTTGAGATAGGTAATATAATGGTTATCATCATTAAGGTGATTGCGCAAAAACTTGCTTACAATATTGGAAGTTCCAGAACTATAATACCAATGTGTACCGATAGGATATTTTAACTTTTTTGAAAGTGGTATGGCTGCGATATTTTCAGACTTGTAAAGCATATTGGTAGCGTCTGATACTTTTGCATAATTCTCTTCCCAGTCTAATCCAGTATTCATATGTAACAAATCATTCAAGGTAATATCTTTGCGATCATCGTTTTGCCATTCCTTAAAAAGACCTTTCTGCTTGAGATCAAGTTTTTTTTCATTTACCAATAAGCCAACGTAGGTATTCATAAAACTCTTAGTCATAGACCATCCTAATTGTGGTGTATGTTTATGAAAGGTTTTAGCATATTTTTCTGCTATAAGTGTATCATTATGAATGACTAATACTGCGGTAGTCCTTTTCTCATCTATATTCCCATCCACATCAAAAGCGTCATCTACCGCATCCAATAATGCTTTCTGGTCCAATCCTTTGGTAGAAGTTATTAATTCTTTGCTTCCATACGGCCAAAACAAAGAATCATTGGCCATAACAACATCTTGGTCAGGAAAAGCAACATGATAATCATCATTTCCATCTAAAAGTATACAACCGATACCAGGTCGATATTGCGCAATCTGTGGAGACAGACCCCAAAATGAACTTTTTACTTGTTGGTTTACAGTATCAACTTCATTTTTCACGAATGACAAAACGCTAAAATACAAGTGCTGCTTTTCTGCAATAGCTTGATCTCTTCCATTTGCAAGGGTACAAGTGCATATTTTTTTTGCTGCATAACCATTTGCAATCATAAGTTGTGGATAAAAATGCCACACCACACCTCCTAACAAGATTAATAAAACGAGAAATACATACTTTATCATACTAAAAATAATAAGGTGTAAAAGTATACATTTTAGATGAGAATTTGGTTAAGGTTAAGATTAAGGTTAAGACTAAGGTTAAGACTTAGGCTGAGGTTAAGGTTAAGGTTAAGATTAAGGTTAAGGTTAAGATTAAGGTTAAGGTTAAGAT
>DAOLFJ010000393.1:2370-3954 GCA_035326365.1 Saprospiraceae bacterium
GGTTAAGGTTAAGATTAAGGTTAAGGTTAAGATTAAGGTTAAGGTTAAGATTAAGATTAAGGCTAAGACTAAGACTAAGTGAGAAGGATATTTCCCTTAAACATTACACATTTAAACTTTAAACTAAATATAATGACTACCTTACAGCCCACAACAAACACATGCAAGAAAAATTTGATTTTCTGATAGATGACTACATCCTAAATAAAGTGGGTATAGATAAGAACTTTCTTAGTGCTACACTTTCCAATGGCCTCAGCCAAAACATAGTCCAATTACTCGCAAATGGTCAAATGTCACCTGCCCGAATTGGCCAAAATGATGATCAGCATAAAGCTACCAATATCAGGAGCGATATGATTTATTGGATGGATAAATCCCATGAAAATGTATTCGAACAAGAATTCCTTGCTTTGATGGAAGATTTGATCCTTTATCTCAATAAAACTTGTTATGCTGGTATTAATGCTTATGAATTTCACTATGCTTTGTACCAAGAAGGTGCTGCGTATGGAAGACATAAAGATAGGTTCAGAAATGATAGCGATAGGCAATATTCTGTGGTAAACTACCTTAATGCTGATTGGGTCGAGGAGGATGGTGGATTATTACTACTGTACAAAGACGAAGGCACCCAAATGGTTTTACCTATGGCTCAAACCACTGTATTTTTTAAATGTGATGAGATGGAACACGAAGTAACCGTGTCCAAAAGGTCCAGAATGAGCATCACGGGCTGGTTAAAAAGAAGTATTGTAGCTTAGTGTTACTTTGATATTTGAGAGTTTACACAAAATATTTTTCTTACCCCATTCCTAATGTCTTTGGACGACGTGTTCATTGTGTTTCATTCAATTCTCTGTAACTAAGATACATTTTTTACACCATTTATACCATTATTGAGAATAGTTTCGTTCATTTGTGATAAGAATAGTCATCGAAACATGATTTTTGATATTTATTCTATCATTTTTCGCTCGAGGTTTTATTAGAATATCTAGATATAATGAGGTTTATCTTTTTACTTATTTTATTATTTTCAACCAATGCATACAATCAACAGGTCGTAAGTCCCGGGGAACAAATGCGTCAGAAAATACTAATAAATGCTGAGAAACACCTAGGAAGAAGATACAGATCAAAAGTAGACAAACACGTTTTTGATTGCTCAGGATATGTGAAATACCTGATGGCTGGCATCGACAAAAATGTCACCCGTAGTTCCGTATCCCAGATACATGATGGCAAAAGGGTAAAGGACATCAGACACGCTCGTCCAGGGGATATCCTTGTATTTAAAGGCAGAAACCCAAGAAATAATAGGCCAGGACACGTTGGATTGGTACATCATTGGGGCAATGATACCTTGTATTTTATCCACTCCTCCGTAACCAAAGGTGTCTGCATCGACCACATGTACGACCCATACTACAGTAAAAGATTTTTGCAGGTCAGAAATGTCATTGGTGATTGACATTGGTCTTGCAAACTTGTTTGCAAGAGAAAACACTTACTGGAATTGTAAACTTGTTTGCAAGCCATGCAACATTTACAAAATCTTTATTCTATTTTTATGATCTTGCT
>DAOLFJ010000394.1:0-3940 GCA_035326365.1 Saprospiraceae bacterium
AATTGTCCTCACCTGGTGCTAATGGAATCAATTCTGTAAACCCAGTGATTGGGTCTGCATTACTGTCTAAGGTAGGATTAGCCCCCTTGTTCATATCCGTAGCAATAAAGTTCATTGGTTTGTCAAATCTAACTCTGTAAGTTGCTGGAGGTAAATTATTGAATATGTATGCACCATTTGGACCAGTAACTTTAAATGCAATCTGCACACCATCTTGGTTTAACAACCTTACGATGACATTAGGAATGCCTGTCTCACCAAAATCTTGTACCCCATTTGCATTCGTATCTTCCCACACAAAATCTCCAATAGATCCTGGTAAATCACCACAAGCATCATCAGAAACATCGACGATTCCGTCACCTGTTCTGTCCAATTCTGCTTTATTGTACAAGCCTTTATTTGCGCTGCTTGTTGGATCAGAACTAGACAAATCACAAGGATTATACACATTGTCCCCACCATCTAAGTCATCATTTGCAATGTCAAGTGTTACATTATAATTTATATTGTACACATGAGAAGCACCTGATGCTATTGATTGATTAGAAGCTAAAGTTGTAGAACCTACAGTATTAAGCGTACCACTTGCTTGACCAGTGTAACTACCACTGTTGATAGCAATATCTTTGTCAAATAATGGTGTATCTTTCAAACTATAGCTACCTGATGTTCCACCCGTATTGTTTACAGTAATCTTATATGTCACATTATAAGTACCATTTGCAATCTGAACTGCATTTAGGAATTGTTTTTGCAACGTTACATTCGGCAAATCACCACAAGCATCATCTGTAAGGTCGGTTACACCATCATTATTTCTGTCCAATTCTGCTCTGTTGTACAAACCTTGTAATGGGCTGCTTCCAGGGCCATTACCTGCTACTGAACATGCTGTGTAAACATTATCACCTCCATCTGTAGATCCTGCATTTAAGTCTAATGTAACATTAAATGTCAAGTTATAAGTATGATTCGCACCAGCTAAAATAGATGCGTTACTAGCTAAGGTCGTAGATCCAGTGGTATTTAATGCTCCACTTGCTTGACCAGAGTAACTACCACTATTGATTACTACATCATTGTCAAATAATGGTGTATCTTTAAGACCATAGGTACCTGTAGCACCACCATTGTTATTTACCACAATCTGATAAGTCACATTGTAACTACCATTCGCATTTGGAGTGGCACTGACAAAGTTTTTGACCATAGTTACATTAGGTAAATCTCCACACGCATCATCAGTAATATCTGTCAATCCATCTCCTGTTTTGTCCAATTCTGCCTTATTGTACAATCCTTGTCCTGCTGCACTACCTGGGCCATTGCCTGACACTTCGCAAGATGTATAGATATTGTCACCACCATCAGATGAGCCAATGGCAAGATTTAATGTCACGTTGAAGTTTACATTATAAGTATGTGTACTTCCAGCATTAATGGATGCAGCATTAGCAAGTGTTGTAAAACCTGAAGTGTTCATTGACCCGCTCGCCTGACCTGAGTAGGTACCGCTATTGATCACAACATCATTGTCAAACAACGGCGTATCTTTGAGACTGTAAGTTCCTACTGCACCACCATTATTATTTACCACGATCTGATATGTCACATTATAACTACCATTTGCATTTGGTGTGGCATTGACAAAGTTTTTAACCATGGTTACATTAGGTAAATCTCCACAAGCATCATCACTTAAATTCGGCATACCATTTCCTGTCAAATCTACATTTGCAAGGTTATATAAGCCTTGATTAGGTGCGCTTCCTGATTCATTACCTGGTACTGCACACGGGGTATAAATATTATTACCACCATCTGTAGATCCTGTTGCTAAATCAAGTGTCACATTAAAGCCTAATGTATAAATATGACTATTACCTGCTGTAAGGGTTTTTGTTCCAAAATTAATTGGAATCACAGGAGATCCTATGAACGATGGTCCGTTTCCGAAACCAGCATTTACATCCACAAAGGTATAATCCCAAGCATTAATAGTAATATCGTCATCAAATAGAGGCGAATCTTTTAAGGTATAATTGCCTGAAGCACCACCAGTATTTGCTACAGTAATCTTGTAAATCACCCTATGCGTACCATCATTATTTATAGTTGCACTAACAAAATCTTTTACCAATGTGATATTAGGCAAATCTCCACATGCATCATCACTTATATCCGGTACATTATCACCTGTTCTGTCTAATTGAGCAAGATTGTATAATCCTTGATTAGGGCTACTTCCTGGTCCATTACCAGCAACACTACATGCTGTATACACATTGTCACCACCATCTGTAGAACCTGCTTTCAGATCCATATTGACATTAAAGGTAAGAATGAATTCATGCGTATTACTAGCTGTGATCGTATAAGTTCCCAAATTAGCAGGACCTACTGGTGCTCCAGGGTACGCAGAACCAAACTCAAGTCCACCATTCACATCTTTAAAGAAGTATGACCAATCATTTATAGTCACATCATTATCAAATAAAGGTGTATCTGTCAATGTATACACGCCTGATGCGCCACCAGTATTCGAAACTGTAATTTTATACGTGACGTTGTAACTAGCATTTGAATTAATCGTAGCACTTACGAAATCCTTAACTAATGTTATATTCGGTAAATCACCACATGCATCATCTTCGTCTTCTGGAATGCCATCGTTATTAGTGTCTACTGATGCTTTATTGTACAATCCTTCCCCTGGTAAAGGCAACTGAGTGCTACTTCCACATTTTGTATAGACATTATTGCCAATACCATTTGTTAGATCTAAAGTAACGTTTACAACTAAACTATAGTTATGACTTGAGAAAGCTACAATTTGCTGATCATTTGCCAATGTCCAAGGACCTGAACCTGCCAATGCACCTCCTGCATTGCCATTAGCTGTACTGGTGAAAGATGAACTATTAATATTAATATCATCGTCAAAAGCTGGTGTATCCTTAAGATCATATTTACCAGGGCCACCAGTATTGATAACTTCAACATTATAAGTTACATTATATGTACCATTTGGTTGTACCAATGCACTTACAAAAGTTTTGTTTATTTCTAAATTAATTTCTGGATAAATACCTGCATCATAAGTTAAATTATTTTCACCACTTTCAAGGGTTTCTTCTGGCATGACTCCAGTGACAGGATCGCTATCACTATCTTTAGCATCATCGCCATCTTGATCTTTAGGTGAGAATAAATAACCATCTGGTTTGTTTACCACCACAGTGTAACGACCAGGTATCAAGTTTGTAAATAAATACTCTCCATTTGATCCAGTAAGTAAAATGCTCGGCGGTACAAGTATAGGTAATCCCATACTATTTGTTGTATTCAATATACCTGTGATTGATACTTCAACATTTGGCACACCATTTTCCAACATACCTTGTACACCATTAGCATCAATATCTTCCCAAACAAAATCTCCAATTGAAGCAAGTTTATAGTATCCAGCATCTATCGTCGTATTATTATCACTTGGATTTAAAGTAAAGTTTTCTGTTCTACCTGTTGTTTGGTTTGCATCACTATCACTTAGGTCACTTCCTTTATCAGCAAATGTTCTAAAATAATTACTGTATTCTCCAAACACTATGTAGTACGTTCCTTTACATACATTAAACTCATAATATCCATTCCCCAAAGTATTAGTTTGATCAATTAATACATTGGAATTTGCATCATAAATACTTACAGGAACATTTCCAATACCAATCTCATTAAAATCTTGTATTCCATTTGCATTTTTGTCTTCCCAAACAAAATCACCCACTTTTGCTTTTGGCTCAACAGTCACAGCAACTGTTGTACTTGCGGTACATCCATTAAAATCTGTGATCGTAACTGTATAAGTTGTCGTTGCTAAAAGACTCACAGTTTTGCTTGCGCCTGATCCAAGACCATTGCTCCATGCATAAGTGTA
>DAOLFJ010000395.1:0-3939 GCA_035326365.1 Saprospiraceae bacterium
GCCTTATAATCAATATCTTATGAACCTGACTTCAAAATAATCTCATCGTTTAGTTTACTAAACTCTTTAATACTTTTATGGTCAGAACCCTAACCTATTGATTAGCAACTAAGAAATTTTTTAAACAAACTCTTATTATGATTATCAATAACTCAATGGATAATCATAATTTTTTTTGTGTGGCTTCCCGCTTTATCTTTTATTGTAACTGTATATAATCCTGATGGCCAATTATCAACATGGATTTCATTATGATTTTCACGTAGGGTGTCTGTTATAAAAACTTCACCAGTTATTTTTTGGATAGCAAAATTGCATCCAATTTGATCATCTTCTAATTTAATCCAAAGTATATCATCTGCTGGATTATTGGTCAGGAAAGATTTGGATGTTTTGGTTGATTCATAAACACTGGTGACGCCTTCCAATCTGATATTATCGAGTCTCCAAGTGGAATTATATAACAACCCACCAAATGTTAGACCAAATTTACCAGTCTGTTGTAAAGGTATCGAATAGGATTTCATATTATTATCCGTATCAAAGATGGTTATGTTTGGTAAATAATTTTCACCATCAAATAGCTTAACCATGTTATTAAATGGAATAGAGGACTGTAGATAGGTGTCAAAATGCAAAATAGGGTTCTCAATTCCATCGGCATTAAAACAGACATTAACACTAGAGAGATTAGAATTGCTTTCTGATTTTATGGCAAAATAATCTTCAGGTTCAATACAATTGTCAAGATCTGCTTCAAAAGTATTTGTTTTTATCTGGAGTGCTCCATTTGTCAATGATTTGTCGCAGTTAGAACAATTGTAGACTAAAACCGAATTATGTATTGTCTGATCAAAAGTGATTACTTCTTTTGGCAGCAAAATTGGGGCGAAATATTTATTCAGTGTGTCAGATATTTCAAGGTAATCTACATTGTCGATAGTTGAATAAATTTCAAGGACAGAATTTTCGATGTTTTTAATACCTGAATCCACAAAATAGTGTTCAAAGTTTCTAATAAATATTTGTGAAAGTGATCCCGATAATGTTGGACTGAATATGGTGAACTCACGAATTTCACTATCATTTTTGATCAATAACTTAAAAGGAATAGCAGTGGAATCACATATATTGCCAATTAATTCATAGAGTATATATGAAAATCCTAACATAGGATTACATCTATCTACAGGGATTACAGACTTTTGCGAACCTGCTCTGAAAACATCTTTCGCGGCCACATTTGTTTTTGTAATATGGAGAGAAAAAGGTGCAGTGGCATGTGTATATACATCATTTCCTATAGCATAGTTAATGCCAGCGTAAAAATTTAAACCAAACAGCAAAGAATCAATATTTAGAGATTTAGCCAATTTGAAATTAAGTTTATCACCTGAAGATAAAGAAAGCTCGCTGATGTATGCTTCATTAATAATGGTGTCTGTAAATGAAACAAAACTTCCATTAGAAATCCTAGAACCCACCGTATAGATCAAGATATTAATGGGAGTATTAGCTGGGATTGGATCTTTCCCACTAAAATTTAAATTTATTTCAAGATTATCGACTTTTTTATCGCACAATCCACTTCCATTTCTTAAACCATTAATGTTCAGAGTAAATAGATTTTTTGTGTTCTCTTGATTGACCAAAGCTTCAGTAATGCCAACAGCCTTCCATGCTTCTATAACAGCCATAAGTATTTCGTTATCTTCTGGAAATAGGTCTTGTGTCGCTTCAATTGAATAAGTGAACATATCGAAATACCCACTAGATGGTGACAAATAGTTGATATGGGTATGAAAAACGATTTCTAAAGCCTTATCCATACCGATAGGCTTTACATCATAGTTTACACCTTGTTCGTTTACACCTTTTTTACCATCAGAAAGCATACAAAACCACAAATTTGAAACAGCACTATTGGTATGTACACCGAAACTTAGGAAAACGGTATTTTGCCAGTTTGATCCTTTATATAGGCTAGGATGATTATGTAAATATGGTTCGTTCATAGTTCGGAATGGGCTAGCTTTTCTAAAGATGGGTTTCCCTAGCACCCATGAAAACTTATCTGGCTGGGCCCACTTTTCTAATGCTTTACCTATTATATCACTAAATGACTCATTCAATGCACCGGACTCACCTTGATATATTAAATCTGCATTGAAATCTGTAATACCATGTGCAAATTCATGACCTACTATATCTATGGTTGTAAATGGACTATATTTATGACAATCGCCACTTCCAAAATTTGTATTTCTTCCATTCCAAAATGCATTATTATAAATATTTCTTCCCACATTAGCCACCAAAGGAAAGTTATTGTTATCTAGACTTTTAAAATTAAATTTTTCTTTCATAAAATCGTAAAACTTACCTGAACTATATAGCACATCTATTGCAGCATTTTCCCAGGGATCATCAAAATCTACATTTGTAAGTTTGGTTTCTACAGGATCATTAGTGTAGTAATCGTTTACTGTTATTGTAGCTTCTCTTGTATTGTCATGAAAAACAAACTTCTCAGTTGAAATGGAATCTAGGTTTATATCTACAATACCATAATAATTAGATTTCCCTTTAGCAGGGATATTTTGATGTTTAACTTTTTCAGTTGTGTGCAAGATCAAGCCCGTAGAAGCATCAACAATGACCAAGTGAGATATACCATTACTCTGGTCGCTCAAATGAATATTGTAAGTCGGTATAAGTGTATTAGTGAAATTTGGATAGTTTATATCACTATAAGTTGTTTCTACTTTTTCAATTTTGACAGTAGGGTTTATTTCAGCACTTGACATTTTTTCTTTGAAATAGGATAAAAACTTATCTTTTGCTATGTCAATGGCTACATCAGATCCGAATAGATGCTCGGGTATATTGCCAATACAAGTATAGTGATGACCATTTTTTTTCTTAACATATCCACGTTGACTATGTAATATTACTACTGCATTATTTATAGGGAAATCTTCAACAAATTGTTTGTATTTGGTATGCGAATTTCCATACTTATCATTTTTGGAATTTAGTTTCAAAAAACTTATGTTGTTTGGTTGATTTCTACCCAATTTAGATAAAGAATCAATGAAGGCAGACTCTTGTATTTTTTTATTTATAAAATACTTTTTTTCTATTTGGTGAGATTGGGCAAACAGATTGCTGGTAACAAAAATGTAAATTAAAATGATGAAACTTCTCATAATAAAAGTTTTAATGTATGTATTTGTAATATTCCTAACAAACATAACATTAATCTTCCAATGTAGTCTGTTTTTGCAAGATTTTATTTAGAAATTTATGAGATTAAATTTTTTACATCATATAGCTCTAGATTTAATATTGGTCAAAACTTACGATCTAATTATAATTTCTTACCAAGTTATATACTAGTTTAGTGGAAATACCCTTAATAATATATCGGCGTCTTTTGTTAAGATTTTTTGATAATTTGAAAAAAAACAAATTACCTTTGACACATAAAATCTAAACAGGTATGAAAATATTTAATCTTTTGCTATTATCCTTTTTCTTTTGTGTTTGTACAGCATCTGCACAATTGTCATTAACAGGATATTCTACTTTTGCCATTGGAGCTGAAACAAAGTTGTACAAAAATCTAAGTGGTGAATTTCGGGTATATACCAATGACATTCTGTATGATAGTAACTTGGAAGTTCAGTTTTATTACGGATTTGCTCCAAGGAAGTACCATCAGATCAGGCTCGGTGCAGGTGTGAATGGAAATTTATTTTATGGAGCAATAAATGCTGTTCAATTGCCAATTCAGTTGCATATATTTCCTTTGCAAGATCTCAAGAGACTTGCCTTTGTGATTGAATTTGCACCATTATGGCCAGTAGAAGACGAGCTAAGTCCTGATACTTTGATCCTAAGGAATTTATGGGGTGTGCGTTATACTTTTGGTGGGGA
>DAOLFJ010000396.1:0-3906 GCA_035326365.1 Saprospiraceae bacterium
TTTATCTTCAGGAATCGGATCATTTGAAGCAATACCTTTGTCCACATATTCACTTATTATTTCTTCATTAACATGTATCTCTCTATTACTCTGCATGATACTTTTGGTTTCCGGATTCCAATTGTGTTTTACATCATTTAACTTTTCAGTCATAGTACCGTATGTACTCGTACCAAAGTGGTATTCATAAATGTAACGGATGGAATCTGATTCGACATGGTGAGGATCATAATCATCAATACTTGCATTTTTGTCGATGGCTCTTACCAGTTTAAACAGACAAAGTGAACCATTGCCTAACTCCAGCTTACTAAACTCCCTAAAAGTAACATAATATTTATTTGGCCAACCAGGATAAAGTGGCTGGTCAAGCTCATAAGGATACAAACTCTCTTTGTCGCTTCCAAATGGATACTCACTTACAGGAACCCTATGATATTTCTGTATTCCATCAGAAGTATGCTCTACCACTTCTACATAATAGTAATAAGGTTTATCGTTCAGGAATATTTTCCTAAGTTCCGATTCATTATCATTAAATATAATGCTCGGATATCCATATCCAGAGCGCCAATACCTTTGACCCTTGCCTGGACTACTACTCTTTACTAAGCTGTGATTTACTTCATCATCAAACTCCCCTGTGGTGAATTCAGTGACCATTTTTTCTTCCCCGATTTTTTCACTTGCTCCCTTCATCCAACTATAATCCTGATACACCACATACGTTGTATTCTGTTTGAGCTCTTCAAGAATATTTAAAGTCAGATTTTTTTTATCTTCAGACCAAACAGGATTTACTTTTATGGGTCGATTGCTACCTTTTTCCTTGAGCCAAGATGTTGGGTTGACTGCACTCGCATAAATATTATAAGCACTGGCCGTAGAAGTGCCCCCTGATAATGCATTAGGATTAATAGGAATATTTACTGCATCTCCGAAATTATTTGTAATCTCGATCTTCTTTAAGAATTTAATATCTTTAGCACCGTCAGATGGAAAAATCTTATCATGAATGGCTATGCCCACTGTAGGATCAGGTTCTACAGCGCCACATGGTTTTTTCCCTACATCCAGATTTATAGTTTTAGTTCCATTTGCTAATCCCCCTAATAAATTATATTTTACATCGACTTTTCCCTGTAAAAATGATGGATTAGGAAATCCAAAATTCATTACCGTCTTAAGTGCGCCATCTAAAATTGTATATGATTCAGAAATATCTGTACAAAAGGGACAAACACCTATAGTAAAATCTACAAAAAGGTCGGCTTTCATTTTTAAATCGGCGTAGACATTGCCTGACGCATAATAGCCATTTGAAAAGCCTATTTTACCAAAATCCACGCATTTAGCGCTTGTGGTAGAAACTTTGTTTAGTCTTATATTCGCACCCAATAGACCATTGGCATCGTAACTGAGTAATAAAAATTTATCTTTCATTTGTGCTTCCAATCTTAGTCCGGCCATCATTTCCAGAGAGCTGCTTGACTTCAATTTGTTGAGCGGGTTATTTTTCTCCACATCATTTGTAAATCCATCTGAACCCATCAAATACGTAACACTAGGAAGCGCATCGACAGTACCTGCACTTCCAATTTGAGCAAAAAGACCTGCCTTGGCATTGATCAAAGGAGAATTAAGTGCAGCGTTCAGAAAATACATTCCGGAAGCCGGACCTGCCGAAGCTTCACGACTTGGCAACCTCCAGCTTCCGGCTCTGAAAAGTTGATTTTTCTTTGAAAAGTAAAAAACGATCGTATTCCAATTTCCCTCATCATTAAAGTTTTTACCGACTTGTTCAGGTGCATTAATCTTAATGGGTCCCGCTTCTTTGCTGAACCTGAATTTGATATTACCTGACAGACTAAATTCTTGCTCATTGGACAATGTCAAATTGGACTTAAATATGAGTGGGCTTGATTCTTTTCTGCTCAAATAATCATCATAAAAACAATAACCATTTAAGTCAAGGCCAAAATTTTCAAATTTCAAACCATCTTTCGGATCATTTTTTACCTGAAGACTTACAATGACTTCTGCGCTAATTTTTGATTTATGGGAGATTTCAGCCGATAAATATCCTCCCATCGAATATCTTGATGTTTTATAAAGCAATCCCGACAATGAAACTCCGGGTTCCAAACCTTTCAATTCACATTTTGAATTGTCTTTCGCTTCTTTAGTGTCAACAGGTGTTTCTTTTGGAGTGCTGAATATAAATTTTGTTGGTAAATCTTTGCCCATGTTATAATAAAATCCACCACCAACGCCAGTGAGTGCAAATCCAGATTGACCTAGAGGTATTCCAATCTCTGAACTAAAAGATAGATCTGCAAACCAATATCTGTAGTCTTCTATTTCAGTAGAATTGGTAATGGCTTCGTTCTTTATACCAGTTTGAAATTTTGCTGCAAATTCATTATTCAGGACACCAATTTTGACCATTCCTAAAAATCCATTTCCCCATTTAGTGGTGGATGCTAGTTTTTGCCCGGTAGCAGATTCTGAATCTTCTCTGAACAAATTTATGCCTCCGTCAAAGGCCACAGGTCCAAATTTACCACCCAATTTAAGACAATTCAGATCGACACGTTTGAAACCTTTATTATTAAATACTACATCTATAGAACCACCAGCAGTGATTGAGAACGTTTTTGTTTCTTTGGCATTTTTTAGCTCAGCTTTAAAGTCTTCTTTGGCATTTTTAACTCTTCCTGCTAAACTCTGCTTTGATTCAGTTTCCTTCGCAATTCTCAGATTTTTAACATTTTCTAATTGATCACGGGTTGTTTTCAATTGACTTTTTTGTTCTTTGATATCCTTCCATTGTGTTTTTACTTTTGTCAAAGCAGTTTTAGTATTTTGAGCATTTGTATTGATTTTTTTATTTAAATCATTCAACTGGTTTTCCAAGCCCTTTTTTATGGAAAGATTATCTGGATTTTTCTTCGCAAGTGGTAAATTTGCAAGTTTTAAGGTAACATCCAGTTTCCTTTTCGTATCATACAATTCCTTTTTCTCCTTTACATAATCTTTAATCGCCTTCTGAGTAGATGTATAGGAAGTATTATCATCATTAAGCTTCTTTTCTTTAGCCGCAACGTCTTTGGTCATTGTCTCTTCTGGATGATTTTTGTCGTATGCTGCTTGTTGTGCCTCTGTCAAGTTTGTGGCATCTCTCGATATATTCAGCTCCAATCCGATCGTGAGAATCCTATCATTGTCTTTGTTACAAGTGAATTTAGGTTCATGAATGTTAATTTCGAAGTTGGCAATTTGGTTGAGCCCTTTTTTTGTATCACCAAATTTTTTATAAAATTTATTTTCCTTGACAGTTTTGGAGCTGCTTGCTTTTTCACCCGCACCTTTTATGGCTTCCATTTCAGCATTTGAAAATAACGCAGGACTCCAAGTGCCAAATTCTATGGAATTAATACCGGCAAAACCTTCCCCTTTGCATATATCATTGACTGCATGGTTAAGTTTTAAATCCTGAAATTTCAGTGTACTAATACTAGCATTTAAAGGTTTTATGGTGTAAAAAATCCGCCCACTAAAGATAGCTTTTGCCATCAGATTATTCCCATTATATCCCATCTCCATATAAGATCCATTTTCCAATTTGTAGCCTATCCCATCAATATGAACGGACTCAAACATTTTATCTTCGATCTCCTGAAGGTATCCTGACACTTCTAATTTAGTACTATATCCTACGTTCAATTGATAATCCACCCAACTATCATTATAATCCTCCAACCACTTTTTTGCATCATCTTTAGGCGCTTCTTTAAATATAGGAACTCTGATTTTGCCTTTTAAAAATAATTCATTTTCATCCAATTCATTATTTTGAATATTAAATGCAATGCTATCCAATACATATTCCCAAGTACCGATCGT
>DAOLFJ010000397.1:0-3893 GCA_035326365.1 Saprospiraceae bacterium
TGTTGACGCGAAGTTGACCTCCTTTAGAAGTGGGGACAAAACTATATTTTTATTCTTAAACTTTTACCATCCAATCAAATTTCAAAATGTCCAGTTTTTTTGATAATAAACTGGACAAATTAATTATCTTTGCACTACAATAAAAAGTATGACAATATCTGAATATATTGCATTTACCATAGGCAGACTGCCCAAGGGCTATGTATTCACCTATTCCGACTTTACCGCAGAGGTGAACCAAAAAGAAGCGGTAATAAAAGCTCTAAATCGCATGGTTGTTTCTGGCAAAATAGCCAAACTATCAAAAGGTAAATACTACAAACCCGAAAAGACCCCATTTGGCAACCTTCAACCCAATCAGGCACAAGTAGTAAAAGACCTATTAGAAGAAAACGGAAAAATAACGGGCTATCTCACGGGTTACAGCATATACAACCAGTTGGGCTTAACCACACAGGTAAGCAACACGATACAAATTGGCAAAAATCAAGTTCGCCCTAATTTTAAACGAGAACGCTATACCATTGCTTTTGTAATGCAAAAAAACACCATCACTAAAGAGAACATTCCTTTGTTACAGTTACTAGATGCCATTCGATATATCAAAAAAATATCTGATGCCAATATAGAAACATCCTGTAAGCGGTTTTTAGCTATCATTAAGAACTTTACGGGCAAAGAAATTGATACATTGGTTCGCTTGGCTCTGAAATATCCTCCTGCCACAAGGGCTTTGTTAGGGGCTTTGTTAGAGCAGTTGCAGCAAGGCAAAACAACAGAAGCTCTTTTTAAATCATTGAACCCAATTACCAAGTATAAACTCACAGGTGCATCGAAAGTGTTATCCACCACCGAAAAATGGAATATAATATGAAGTTGCACGAAAACAAAACCTTATTTAGACAAGCAGTTCAGTTTACAGCTGACCAAATGAAAATACCTGCCATTTATGTAGAAAAAGACTATTGGGTTACTTATGCTTTGTTTACGATTTTCAATAATGAAATTGGTAAAAGTACGGTATTTAAAGGTGGAACGGCATTATCCAAATGTTACAACATGATAGAGCGCTTTTCGGAAGATATTGATTTGGTGGTATTGAGAAGAGATGGCGAATCAAACAACAAATTAACCACAAAAATAAGAACCATAAGTGATGTTGTAAATGCCGTTTTGCCTGAGTTAAATATTGAGGGACTTACACAGAAAATGGGAATGAATAGAAAAACGGCACATTCCTACAACAAAGAATTTAAAGGTGATTATGGGCAAGTGAGAGATGCAATTGTTGTAGAAGCAACTTGGTTGGGATATTATGAACCATATACTACAAAAAGCATCGTTTCATTTGTTGGTGAAATGATGCTTGACAATCAGCAATCAGAAATTGCAAAAGAGAACGGACTACTTCCTTTTGATCTATTAGTCTTAGAACCGATAAGAACAATTTGTGAGAAAATAATGAGTTTGGTTCGTTTTTCTTATTGCGAAAATCCAATAGATGATTTAAAGAAAAAGATACGGCATACCTACGATTTACATCAGTTACTAAAACAAGCAGTGTTCCTAAAATTCTTTCGATCAACGGCTTTTGATGAAATGCTTTTAAAAGTAGCCAATGATGATGTTGCGAGTTTTAGAAACAATAATAAATGGCTGAATTATCATCCTATTGAAGCACTTATATTTAATGACTTGGAAAATGTGTGGAATGAGTTGAAAACGATTTACAACGGTGACTTTAAAAATTTGGTGTATGGTGAATTACCAAAAGAAGACGAAATTTTGGAAACATTAAAAATGATTCAAGAAAGATTGAAAGCAATTTCTTGGACAATAAAAATCGATCACAAGGAATGAAATTTACAGAGGCAATTTAAAAAAGTATTTACCGAGTTATTGGGGCGAGAAGGATTTTGCAGAATAGTCAACGTAACAAGCATCCAATAAATAATGAGTAAGAGAACAACAGAAAATAACAACGAAGCATAACAACTAAGTTTTCATTTCGCATGAAATACCCAAAATGAAAACCCTGTTGAACCCTGCTCACCTGCTTTCGCAGTTCCTTCACATAAAGCGCTGTCGTGATTCACTCTTCGAGATTGTTCAGTCATGATAGTGGAGCCAGACTTGAAAAACAAAATTTATTTATCATAATGCAGTGCGTCACAAGATACCGCCAAAACGTCACAAGAATGGTGATATCGCCATTGTTCCCAACTTTTTCTTATCCTACCCAAAATTATCTCTAAAAAAATATTTTTAGCTAAATATATATTAAATATAATTATAATATGTATTTTTGCCCCAAACCAATTTGTTAATCGATTATACCTATTTTTAAGCTGGTATTATTTTATTATAATTTTTTGATTCTTTGATAGTGGTACAATTCCTTTTTAGTGTCCTATCAATACAAGATTTTATAATTTTTAAAACAATAATTACCAAAAAACAAAAAGTCAGCTTAATGTAATTTAAGAATTTATTTAAGAACCCAAAAAATCGATAATGTTTTCCTATAAAACAAGGTGCAGTGTTAAGATAGGAGTTATTCAAATTATCAGTTTTCTTTCCCGACCAAACCTTAAAAACGTACTTTTTTTAGTTATGTTTTTTTTGTTTTTTTCGGGTACGACGCCTAATTTGTTTTCTCAATGTACGCCTCCATTACCAAATGCGGCGTGTACTCCCCCGACTTCATGGGATGTGAATGTCGTGGCTAATGGTAATGTAGATTGGCAGGCGCTCACAGGTGTCATTGCTGATAATATAAATGTAAAAATCCGTATCACCGGCTCCGGTACTGTCACGGTCAATAATAAAAATGTCCTTCTCAAATCATCAGGTGCTGTCTTATTCATAGATGGTCCCACCTTGGTTATCAATAATGGCTGTCTAGTACTGACTGTGCCAGGATCTAAATATATACAAGTCGGTGGAACGCTACAATGTGCTGGTCACGTAGAGCAAGTATCTAATACTGTATTCTGCATGACGGGCGTAACCATAGAAATAGGTCAGGAGAAAGCGGGTAGAAAATATGCGCTTGGCTCTACAACTACGAGTGCAGCGTTCTTAAATGATGGAGGGTACAGATATTTGGAAAATAATTGTCTTAACATTACTAGTAGTTTTCTACTTTATGCAACTGGTACTGGTTCGGGTATCAATGGTGTAGACGTCATCAAAGATTGTTTTTTTGAAATAGGCGACCGTGGTAGTAATCATGCATTGACAACTAATATAGGTGTAGCTGATACGGAAGATATCGGAGATTGGGATAGTAAGAATACACAAAGCATTTATAATTCCACCATCATCATTGCAAATGGTCATTTCCTAAAAACAAATAAAACGAGTATATACTGCGATACGAAAGTTAAAATCAATAAAAATGGCAATTTTCACATTAATTCTGGTACCGTTTTGGGGTCGGGTTTATGCATAGCCATAGATAATGATTTTGGCAATTGTGGTACTTGGAACTTTACAGGTATTACTTGGTATTCAGCAAGGAAAAACAGCGCTAGTATACCTGGAGCAGGATCTGAATCTAATTTGCAAACAGTTTTAAATAATTGTTTTTCTGATAGTTGTACACCTGCACCTGTTGATAATGGTGGAGATACAGGTGGTAATAATGAAGTAGTATGTACAGATGAAAATAAAGTGTCATTCTCTTCAGGTTCGTATATCATCAATATGGGAATTACACCACAAACTGACAAGAATGCATTAAAACCTTACGGATTAATCTATGACTTAATTAAAAATCACAATGTGAAAGTTATTTGGGTCATCAATCCTACCAAAGTAAAAGATGGTGTAGATTTTAGATACAATGGCATTACTACAAAGGAGGTCCTTTTATTATTCCCGCAGAATAT
>DAOLFJ010000001.1:0-25626 GCA_035326365.1 Saprospiraceae bacterium
AACCTGCCACCCCTCTCTCACTACAGTCCCTCACAAAATTAAACCTAAAATTATTGCCCCCGCTAAAGATAAATCCTGCTGGACGCGAAGCATTATTCCATCTTATAATAACCATATCTGGCGCACCTGCCGCTCCATCCATGTATGTTTCGGATGCAACTGGGAATACTAAACCATTCGGATCGGTCCAAACTATAGAATTTGGACTGTAATCTATACCTTGTGGTAACGTGAATTTTGTTTCAATATAAGCATTTGGATAACTACCATTAAACCAATCCAATTCCATACCGGTAGTTGTATATTGCACATTTCCAGATGTAAATAAATCCTGTGTCCCTTCTACATAGCCATTGATATAAGCATCAAAATCTGCTGTGGAAACGCTTTGATCTACATTAAATCTAAAGCCGCAATTCTCTGTAAAACTATTTATCCTTAAGGAACTGTTATAAATATCATTTGTACTGCATCCTGCCGTACATGCACAACTGTGGATCAGTTCATATTGAATATCTACGTAACTTCCTATAGGAATATCCACATTCCTCACGGTGTCTCTGACCGTTCTCACACCGCCAGAACAATGAGCAGGTGAATTGGTCACATCGACTATTTGATCGGTTACCAAGTTACCCATTTGATCCCTAATTTGAATGGAAGCTACGTTTATAGCATTATTTCCTGCAGAGATTGTATAAACCAATTGTGCCAAAGGAGCAGTACCCGTGTTAGATACACGAACACTCACTACTGAAGGATTATCTACAAAACATGCTGGTCTTGTGGCTGATGATATAGCAATGGCTACTTCTGGTACAGCATCGCCAAATGTAACACCTGTAGCTCTGAGATTGGACACTCCGCAAGTGCTACCCAAACAACCAAATCTTGCATTTCGCATTAAGTCATTAGCCGGGAAACTACAAGAATTAAATGTCCATGATTCTACTACTTGAATGGTTGTATTGGAAAATGGAACACCAACCCCTATAGCTGCATCCAATAGACTCCTGTCTATGATATAACAATTTTCTAAAATTGACGATGAAAATAAGGGAATATTCATCCCTGCAATGGTAATCGCTGTAAGTGTTGCGTTAGGGTGTATTCTTACGCAATACAAAACTGAGTCTATCGCCCCATTACCACCATTTGCCACAGTATTGGTTATCTGATAGTTGCCTCCCACAAAAGGGGTAAGCGTACTTGGTGTAGATGCAGTGATAGATAAATCTGCTGATTGCACAGGGATAAAACTAGTATTCACCTGATGTGCATTATTGACTATACATGGTTGTGTATTATTTTTTGCAAAAAAGCTAAATGAATAAGATCCTGAAGCTACGGTACAAGTGGCCCTTACCCTTACAAAAAAAGTGACCGAACCACCTGGTGAAAGATTGGGTATGGAGATAGAGTCTTGACCCGGCACGTAGGAAACGCCGCCTCCAGAAACAGCTAATTGGACAAAACCAGCTGGCAAATTCAGTCTTCCTTTGATACCTGTCAGAATATCATTCGGGCCACCTGTATGGGTCAATGTAATTTGCACATTTTCGTCCCTTCCACATCGAGATAGCAAACTTGGCGTCACTGTGGTGATACTCATACTATTCATTGGTATCAGGACATTTACTGTGTTATTAGTCGTTGGTGTTGTATAACAAAAAGGCGTAGTACCACATCCATAATTCAATCTTCGGTTAATATTAGTGATCGTTGGCGGTGTACATCCTGTGACCGTCCACATTTCGGTGACTGTGACCATACTGGCAGTATTGATGACAGGTAGGTCAAAACAAATATATCCAGAAGGTGCACTTGATGACATAACAAGTGGCGTACCTGCTGTTTGAATAGATGATAAAGTTAGGTTTGCACCAGCTTGTACACAATATCTACCTTGATTGGCTCTACCCGAACCCGTATTATTTACGATAACATTATAAGTCAAATTGTCTCCTCTGTTGACATTTGTAGTGCCACTTGGTGGTGCACTATATGTGAGAGTAGCAGAAGTAACCGTTATATTTGGAGATGTAGCACTCAGAGAAAGATCTGCACCAGGACATACAGGATCATATAGTAATGAAATACCATAATTAATAGGACCAGGAGCCGCACTACAGCTTACAATCATATCAAAACAAATGGTCGCCGTAGCATTATCTGCCAAATTAAATGATGAAAGTGTGTTATTAGTATTGTTATATGTAATTGTATTGGGTGTCGTTATGACATTGCTTATCGTTGCAGAAGCGGGTAAGGACAACGTACCGCGGATATCATTTACATCAAAAGCATTACCAGAGATATTTTGGATAGTGACACAATAGTTTTGAGCCACATCACAAGTATTGATAGTAGCAGGGCCAGCAAAAGACAGTTGCAACTGTGGTGATGCTGGTACGATGACATTGATATTTTCAGTGCTATTAACAGTCCCCAGGGTATGGTTAAAATCTGTATCTACAGTAAAACTACCTCCAGCTATCTGGTCTACATCTGCTGTAAAGGATATCACAAACTCCACAAAATCCCCAACTAATAAATCCCCACTTAGTGTGAAGATAGCAGGAGGTGAAGATGTAAAACTTACCGTTGGCGCACCTACAGAGCCTGTCTGACTTACGAGTGTTCCGTATTCTAGTCCGTCAAGGTCGATGGTAAATGTACCCATCTCAAGAGGAAGCGCAGAATTGTTTTCTACCCTTACCGTAAGTTCTCGTGGCGTTCCACATACGATAATATTTGGCTGGCTGAGCGTGGTAGTCAACGATTGTGTCCAAACAAACAGTGGACTCAAAAGTAAAACCAATACAAAAGTGAAGCTAGTTATTAGCTTAGTGGTGTAGTTTCCTGAATGTAATACGGAGGAAAAAACATTTCTTAATGAAGACAAATGATTCATAATTACAGAATTTTATGGTAAAAATTCTATATCATTCATCTCTATTTCACACTATAAAAACATAGTATAAAATCTACAAATAGGTTGGAAGCACAAAGTTAAATTAAAAAATCTATATATTTGAATTTTTTATATATATTTTTTTGTTTGTGTATTATTCTTACTATAAAACTAGTGTGACAATAGTTTTTGTTGTTTTCTTTAACAAAATTATCATAGAATTTGATAGGTAGCCATTTAAAAAAGTATGTTTAAATTTTTAATGTTCTTAAGAATTAGCGTTCCTCACCATCCATAAAATAATCCTCGAATTTGGTTAACTCGATATGAAAATTATTTGGAATATTCAGACACAACTAACTGATTATAAAACACTAAATACCTAAACATACTTTTGTCCATTATTTATTTTGTTACAAGCTATATTCGCCAGCAGCGATCAAAACACTTGCAATTTTACGTCTGTTTTCTTTGACATTTTGCAGTGGATATTTAGTAAACTTTCTTAATCCACTGATGAAGGCACCTTGCATCTCAGGAACTACAAACGAAGCAATAGCATCCGTAGCTTGTTTGGTAACTCTGCTCGTAGCATCGTGCAAATGGGTACGAAGAATGGCATTGTACAAGTCAATATCTTTATCAGGATAAGAAGCTGCGATTTTCATCACACGCATCAATGTACTCTCAGCATTAAATATTTCTGTGATGATATCAGCAAGATTCATTAATATCTCTTGCTCCGTTTTAAGATTCAACTGTCCAGACATAGCTTGTTGTGCCGCAGTACCAAGAAGCATTATTAGTACTTTTTTGAAATTAGCGACTGCTTGTTGCTCTATGGCATAATTTCCCACAAAAACTTCTGATGGTGATGTACCATTCATAAGCTCATTTTGTACAGCCATACCAGGCGTCATGAGGTCTAGTTCTCCTTTCATCGCACTTTTGAGTATTGTACTGAGCATGACCATACGATTGATCTCATTAGTACCTTCGAATATACGATTGATTCTTGAATCTCTGTAAGCTCTAGCTATAATCCCTTCCTCTGAATATCCCATACCTCCGAATATTTGTACGGTTTCATCCACAACATAATCAAGCGTTTCTGACCCAATGATCTTAATGATCGAACACTCAAGGGCGTATTCTTCAGCGGCTTCAAGTTTTGATTTGGCAAAGTCACTGCCCGTCTCTTTAAAGTGTATCTCGCCATTTTGGATGAGTTGAGCAGTTCTATATACGGCTGTTTCCGTCACAAAATTTCTAATAGCTTGCTCTGCCAATTTGTATTGTATGGCTCCAAAAGATGATATTGGTGTTTTAAACTGTTCCCTTTCATTGGCATATTGGATACCTACACTTGTTATTTTTTTACAACCACCTAGACATGATGCTCCCAATTTGAACCTTCCAGTATTGAGTACATTAAAGGCAATCAAATGGCCTTTTCCTACCTCACCCAATAAGTTCTCTTTAGGTACTTTTACATTCTCCATAAAGATTTGACGGGTAGAAGATCCTTTGATACCAAGCTTTTTTTCTTCTGCGCCTAAGGTAAAACCTTCCATACCTTTCTCCAATATAAATCCTGTAAACTTATCACCATCTACTTGAGCAAAGACAGTAAATATATCAGCAAACCCTGCATTTGTTATCCACATTTTTTGACCATTCAGTATGTAATGAGTTCCTTCTGCATTCAGTACTGCGGTAGATTTTGCAGACAATGCATCAGAACCACTTGATGGCTCTGTCAGACAGTAACTAGATTTAAGTTCTCCTGTGATAAGTTTTGGAAGGTATTTTTGTTTTTGCACTTCTGTACCATAATACAGAATAGGCAACATCCCGATGCCTGTATGCGCATTGTAACTTACACTAAAAGAACCTGATGGTCCCACTTCTTCGCCGATAATAGTATTGGTGATATAATCAAGATTGCTACCACCAAGTGATTCTGGCATATGTGTACCTAATAATCCGAGCTCTGCAAATTTATCTAGAATAGAAGGTATCAATCCTTCTTCTAGTTTTTCTATCCGCTCTACATAGGGATGTATTTCCTGCTCTACAAAAGACTTGACAGTCTCTTTGACCATGAGTTGCTCTTCATTAAAATCTTCAGGAATAAAAAGATCCTGATAATTACTATCTTTAATAAGGAATTCGCCTCCTTTTAGGGTTACATTTTCTGTTATTGTGGCCGACATATCTAATGGTTTTTTAAAATTTAACTCAAAGTTAAATTAAATAAACCGATTTGTCAATATTTTTTATCAATATTTTTATAATTATTTTAAATACAGTAGATTATCGATTCACAAAAACTATACTTCATGTTCAGATAATTTGAATATCATTAATATTAAAAAAGCTTTCATCACATCTCAAACCTAGGCTTTAGATATTTCATGGCTGACTTATTGTTGGAAATACTATCTTTACAGAAATTTGTTATTTATGAAGTTTTTCATATCTTTTTTCTTAGTACTTTTTGTTCACATACACACATATGCTCAAGTAAATTTTACTAAGTCTAACCTTCCCATCATCCTAATAAATACACAAGGCAAGGAAATTAAAGACGACCCTAAGATTACTGCCCAAATGTCTATCATATACAACGGTCCTGGTTTAGAAAATAAAGTCACGGATGCACCTAATGAGTATAATGGTCTCATTGGCATAGAGTTTCGTGGATCATCTTCTCAGCAGTTTCCTAAAAAACCTTTTGGTCTAGAAACCATTACCGCTGATGGTGAAAATAACAACGTTTCTTTGTTAGGTATGCCTGAGGAAAACGATTGGATTCTTAATGCTACTTACAATGACAAATCACTGATGCGTGATATGTTGGCTTACATCATAGGTGGATCTTTTATGGATTATACAACTAGAGGAAAATACTGTGAATTAGTCATCAATGGTCAATATGAAGGTGTCTACATCTTTATGGAAAAAATCAAACGAGATAAAAATCGGGTTGACATTAAAAATATTGATCCCGTAGACATAAGTGGTGACAAACTGACAGGTGGTTACATTTTAAAGATCGATAAAGAAACAGGGTCAAATAGTGGTGAAGGATGGATCTCTCCCTACAAACCATACCCAAATGCATGGCAAAACACCTTTTTCCAACTAGAATTTCCACAAATCGAAGATATAAACAGTCAACAAAAAGCATATATTCAAAACCATGTAAATAAGGTAGAAAATTCAATTATTGCAAATAATTTTAAAGACCCGTTGACGGGATATCGTCAATATATTAATACCAAAAGCCTTATGGATTATATCATTATGAATGAACTGACTAAAAATCCAGATGCTTACAGATTGAGTACTTTTTTTTATAAAGACAGGGACAGCGAAGGCGGTAAAATAAAGTTTGGTCCAATATGGGATTTTAATCTAGGATTTGGTAATGTAGATTATTGTACGCAAGGAGATCCAAATGGATTGGTCATTAATTCATTCAATAATGTCTGTAGAGACGATTATTGGGTAGTACACTTTTGGTGGAACAGGTTTCTCCAAGATGAAAGCTTTTATAAAGACTTAAAGCTTAGATGGAAAGAACTCAGGACAAATCAATTATCGAAAGAAAGAATTCATTTTGTAATCGATTCTATCGCACTATTAGTGGATCAATCAAAGAGTAGAAATTTTCAAAGATGGCCTGTGTTAGGGCAATATGTTTGGCCAAATTATTATGTAGGAAATACTTATCAAGAAGAAGTGAATTACTTAAAATCGTGGGTAAATAACAGGATTGACTACCTAGACATCGTTTGGAAAATAGATAGTAGCAATATAGAAGAAACCCAAAATTCTTTATTTACATTCTCACCAAATCCAACGTCAGATAATCTCCAAATTCAGTTTTATAAAGAATTTGATAAAGATATTAATATACAATTATTCAATTTAAAAGGTCAAAAATTAGAACCAAAATATTCAATACTAGATAAGAACATCATTAATCTTGATTTATCAATGTTGCCAATAGGAATGTTTCTTCTACAAGTTAATGACGGAACAAATTCATTTGTAGAGAAAATTGTAAAACAATAGTCTTCTCCTTACATGAAAGGCAATTTGTCGTCACCCATTAAAAATGTACTGGTAATCTCAATAGCTACTTTGAGTGCTGTAGCTTTTTGGTATATTAACCCATTAAGCTTGGCAAATAATGCATCCACAGTGCTTTCCATTGCAATCTTAATGATAGGTTTATGGGTCACTGATGCTTTGCCCATGCCAATTGTTGCTATATTACCACTGATATTATTTCCATTATTAAAAATTTCTACATTAGAAGAAACTTCAAAATCTTATGCTAATCCGGTTATCTTCTTATTTTTTGGCGGGTTTATGCTAGGATTAGCCATTGAAAAATGGGAATTACACAAGAGAATAGCACTCAATATTATAAAAAAAACAGGTACTGGAGGTGACAAAATAGTTTTGGGTTTTATCCTTGCAACTGGTCTATTGAGTATGTGGCTGAGCAATACTGCCACGACTATGATGATGTATCCTATTGCACTTTCTGTAATTGCTGTTATTTCACAAAACAAACAAGAAGGAGCAAATTATAGTCACTTCAACCTTACCATAATGCTTGCTATTGCTTATGCGGCCAATATTGGAGGTATTGCCACCGTCATAGGTACACCACCTAATGTTGCATATATAGGATATTTTCAGAATAAATATAATACAGACATAGATTTTATGTCTTGGATGTTATTGTGTACACCAATAGCCGTTTTATTATTGATAGCCCTATATTTTGTAATGGTAAAATGGCTGTATCCTAATCACATCAAATACGATGCAAACTCTCAGAACCTGATGCATGATCAGATAAAAACAATGGGGCCAATTACCATTCCTGAACAAAGAGTACTTATTGTTTTTATAATTACTGCTGTCCTGTGGATGTTCAGATCATTAATCAATAACAGTCAGCAACTCTTCAAACTAGATGATACCATCATAGCGTTGATGGCGGCCATCACTTTGTTTGTCATACCATCAGGAGCTAAAAACTCTTCAGAAAAAGAAACTGCTTTATTAGTTTGGTCGGACACAAATAAAATGGCGTGGGGAATTTTATTACTATTTGGTGGTGGTATCTGTCTAGCAGAAGCCTTAGAAAAAGTTGGATTAATACAGATTCTAGGACAGTGGTTATCAGACAGTACTGCTAATATATTTTTACTAGTTTTTATGATCGCAGTCCTATCTATTTTTATCAGTGAGGTGATGAGCAATGTAGCACAAGTCATTGTTTTTGCACCTGTTGTATCATCTATGGCTGACGCAATGAATATTAATCCATTATTACTCGGAATTCCTATGACACTAGCAGCTAGTTGTGCAGGAATGTTACCTATGGGCACACCACCGAATGCCATCGTATTTGCAAGCAATCACATCAAAATGATAGAAATGATAAAGGTAGGTTTTGTTATGAATTTAATAGCCATTGTACTTATTACCTTGTTTGTTTGGTATGGCGTGCCTTTGATTTTTTAAGGAGATTAACTTTATCAAAATATTATAATACTGTTAGTTAGGTTCGTCATTTTTCTTGTTAATATATTAATTGATTTCATTTGTCGGAAAAAGAAAATGATTCTCAATATTAAACTTATATTTGAACCCAAATATTAATTAATTCAATATGAAGTCATCCGTACTATTCCTGTTTTTCATAATCTGTTCTTTCTCAATAATCCATGCACAAGAGCGCTCCAACCATGGCAAAAAATTTGAGCAACTAGATAATATGCTCCGATCACCCAATGAATATCGTGGCGCAGATGGTGCACCAGGACCTAAATATTGGCAACAAAAAGCAGACTATAAAATAAATTGTACGCTTGATACCAAAGAGCAACGTATAGACGGTTCAGAGGTTATCACTTACTATAACAACTCTCCTGTTGACCTTCCATATTTGTGGGTACAGCTTGACGAAAACGAACACCAAAGTTCTAATACAAAACACCATATGAACGCATCCAAAATGTTTGATGTGATGAATGAAGGTGCATTAGAACGATTGGAAGCAACAAGCAAGTTGAACAAATATGGCGTAAATATCA
The DNA here is from genome assembly GCA_035326365.1 of Saprospiraceae bacterium. Classification (GTDB taxonomy): domain Bacteria; phylum Bacteroidota; class Bacteroidia; order Chitinophagales; family Saprospiraceae; genus OLB9. The sequence goes on from DAOLFJ010000001.1 coordinate 9,040, forward strand.
AAAAAGTCGTGTCTGACAAAGGTACTCCTCTAAAATATATCATCAATGAAAGTATGATGAGGATAGATCTGCCCACGCCATTGAAAGCTGGTAAAAAAGTCACATTCCGCATTGACTGGTCATATTATATGATAGATCGGATGAAGACACCTAGTTGGGGAAGAGGAGGTTTCGAATATTTTGAGGATAACAAAAATTACCTATACACAGTGGTTCAATGGTTTCCAAGAATGTGTGTTTATAGTGATTTTGAAGGATGGCAAAACAAACAGTTTCTTGGTACTGGCGAGTTTGCACTCACTTTTGGAGACTATGAAGTCAATATCACACTCCCATCAGATCACATAGTAGCTGGAACTGGCGAATGCCAAAACTATAAAGAAACATTGACGCCAACCCAATATAATAGATGGACCCAAGCACAAACGGCTAAGACTCCTTTGCTAATTGTAAATCTTGATGAAGCAAAAGCAAACGAAAAAACACCTATCTCGACAAAAACAAAAACATGGAAATACAAAGCTAAAAACGTACGTGATTTTGCATGGACTGCTAGCAAAAAATTTGCTTGGGATGCCATGCCACATTATAATGAATTGGGTCAAAAAGTAATGTGTATGAGCCTTTATGGCAAAGAAGCATATCCTATTTATAATAAGTATAGTACTAAAGTGATAGATCATACACTAAAGACATACTCCAAGTATAGCATTCCATATCCTTATCCTGTAGCGATCTCTGTGGAAGCTGCCAATGGTATGGAATACCCAATGATTTCATTCAATCCTGGTCGTGCAGAAGATGACGGCACATATACAGAAGGTTCAAAAAGAGCTGCCATTTTAGTTATAATACATGAAGTAGGACACACTTATTTTCCTATGATTATCAATAGTGATGAGCGACAGTGGGCTTGGTTTGACGAAGGTATCAATAGTTTTGTGCAGTTTCTCACGGAGCAAGAATGGGACAATGATTTCAAATCTGAAGGTGGAGTACCACACAACATTACAGAGTACATGTCTCGTCCAAAAAACAAGTTGGAACCTATCATGACTAATAGCGAAAATATTATTGATTACGGTAATAATGCTTATGACAAACCAGCTACAGCCATAAATATCCTCAGAGAAACTATCATGGGCAGAGAACTTTTTGATTATGCATTTAAAGAGTATTGCCGTAGATGGGCATTCAAACATCCTACACCGGATGATTTTTTCCGTACGATGGAAGAAGCAAGCGCTATGGACCTAGATTGGTACTGGAGAGGATGGTTTTATAGTATAGATGCGGTAGATATCTCCTTGGATAGCATTAAATGGTATAAGGCCGATCTTGAAAATGATCCAGAAAAAAAGATCGACACCATGAAAAACGTCATCAAAAAACCATTAGATTTTCTTACGCGTCAACGAAACCGAGCACAGTTTGGAACGTTTCCAGTAGAAAAAGATAGTACAGTATTTGATTTTTACAATACCTATCGACCTTGGGAAACTGAAGATTCTGTAGATGTCACCATCCAAATGAAATACGATAGTCTATTTACACAGGAAGAAAAACAACAAAAATATGGTGATAAGAATTATTACGAACTTCATTTTAGTAATAAAGGTGGACTCGTGATGCCTGTGATTATAGAATGGACATTTGAAGACGGTAGCAAAGAAGTAGAGCGAGTTCCCGTAGAAATATGGCGTAAAAACGAAGATAAATTTACCAAAGTATTTGTCAAAAAGAAAGAAGTGACTTCAATCATCATTGACCCATACAAAGAAACCGCAGACATCGATGAGTCGAATAATAATTGGCCCGTGAAAGAATTGCCTACACGTTTCCAATTATTCAAACAGCATAAATATAAGGAGAAACTAAATCCAATGCAGAAAGCAGCTCAAAAGGAATTAAAACCATAAAGAGCTAATTAAAGTTATGTTACAATTTGCAACTTAGCAAATTGTAACATAATTCTTTTTTCTTGGTTTTCATCTAATCCATCAAATACGATCGATGCTACGAGTCGCTCATCCACACTCATAACTTTGCCTTGACCAAATTTTAAGTGGATGACTTCCATTCCTGGTTTTATGTCATTCGGATTAGCGGCCACAAAGTCGTCCACATTGACCGAAAGCATTGGTTTTTTGCTTCCTAATGGTTTGAAGTTACCCAAAATCTTTGGTTCAGGGAATTCAGGTTTTTTGTGGATAGAAATAATAGAGTCCAAGTTTCTCTCCGAAATCTCTTCCAAAAATCTACTTGGATCATTAAATCTCATGTTTCCATATTGGTATCTGCTATGCGCATAAGTCAGACACAATAATTCTTCTGCTCTAGTGATCGCCACGTAAAACAACCGTCTTTCTTCATCTACTTGATTGCCCTCTGCAAGCGCCATAAAACTTGGAAATAGGTTTTCTTCGAGCCCAACTACAAAGACGGATTTGAACTCCAATCCTTTGGCAGAGTGTACGGACATGAGTGTGACGGTATCAGGATTTTCTTCCTTCGAGTCAGCATCCGTCATAAGAGAAATGGTCTGCAAGAAAGTGGACAAACTCTTGTCAGTGTTCATCTCTTCGCCTTCTTGTATTTCGTCATCGTCCACAAACTCTTTGATACCATCCAGTAACGAAGTGATATTTTCTAACCTTCCAAGACCTTCTACACTTTTATCTGCTTTGAGCAACTCTATGATGCCGCTATTTCTAGCGATATAATCTGCTATTTCATAGGCGTTAGACTTAACTGCTTTGGCTTTAAATGCATGGATTAATTGAACAAAATCACCTATACTTTTACGAGAACGCTGGTTAAAATCTATTTTTGTCAGCACTTCCCACATGCTCATGTTGTTATCATCAGCAAGTTTTGAGATATTTTCTATGGTGCTTTCACCTATTCCTCTTCTAGGATAATTAATGACTCTTTTGAGCGCTTCGTCATCTTTGTCATTGATGGTAAGACGCATATAGGCTATCAGATCTTTTACTTCTTTACGAGCATAAAAAGATAATCCACCATATACCCGATACAAAATATTGTGACGACGTAGTTGTTCTTCAAAAATCCTAGACTGACCATTCGTTCTGTAGAGGATGGCTATTTCTTTATTCTGAAGATTATGTCTGTTTTTTTGTTCAATAATGGTATCTGCTACCCGTTTTCCTTCCTCCGTTTCGGTAGAAGCTTTGATAATTTTTATTTTATTACCTTCGATACGGTCTGTCCATATCTTTTTCTGAATCTGTCTTTTGTTATGGTTGATGACTTCATTAGCGGCTTCTACTATAAACTGAGTTGACCGATAATTTTGTTCTAACTTGTACGTCTGCAAATCTGGAAAATCATTCTCAAACTGAAGGATATTTTCTATCGTAGCACCTCTGAATGAATAGATACTTTGTGCATCATCACCTACGATACAAATATTATTTTTGCTACCTGGATAAACGGTTAGCAATTTCAGTATTTCATATTGCAAATAGTTGGTATCCTGAAACTCATCTACCATTAGATACTTAAACTGCATCTGATATTTATCTCGTACTTGGTCGGGATTCTGATAGAGAAGCCTGAACATTTGCAACAATAAGTCGTCAAAATCCATAGCTCCTGCACGCATACACTTTGCCGCATATTTCTCATAAATGACATGTATTAATGGCCTTCTAGCCATCTTGTCATATGCCATCAACTCTTCATTGGCTAAGTATGCTTTTGGTGTGATAAGGTTACTTTTGGCTGCAGAAATCCTAGAACGTACGACACCTGGAGCATATACTTTTTTGTCAAGGTTCATCTGTGTGATGATCTCCGTGATGACGCTTTTAGTATCGTCAGTATCGTAAATGGTAAAGTCGTTTGGGTAACCTATTTTATGAGCCTCCACCCTAAGTATTCTCGCAAATAGTGAGTGAAAAGTACCTGCCCAAACCCGTTGTGCTTTTGGTCCTACCACACGTTCTATCCTGTCTTTCATCTCTCTAGCCGCCTTATTTGTAAAGGTGAGTGAAAGAATATTACCAGGATTCACGCCGAGATTTATCATATGCGCTATGCGATAAGTGAGCACTCGGGTTTTGCCAGAACCAGGTCCAGCGATAACCATTACAGGACCATCCAAAGCAGTAGCTGCCTGCCTTTGGATATCATTTAATTCGTCTAAATAGGAGTAACCAACATCTGTCATAAGGCCGCAAAGTTGATGAAAAAATACCAAAAATTACAGCTTACCCTGAACTTAATTGTAATGTACTGTTAAATTATTTGTCTTCTTCTTCGGTTTCTGCTTCTTCGGACTGTGCTTCTTTTGCAAGTTTTGCTTCTCTTTTTGCTTCGGCAGCTTCAACTTTTGCTAAAGCCTTTTCCCTTAACTTTTCTGCTTTTTCTTTATTTTTTACGGCTTTATCTTTGTTTTTCTCTGCATTCAACTTGTTTTTATAAGCATTTGCTTTTTTACCATCTTCATATGCGATAAGCGCTTTCTCAAGTTTTTCTTCAGCTTCTAAGAGTAGCTCATCTGCTTTCACTACTTCTTTTTCTGCTAATTTTAATTCCTTCTCCGCTGCTTTTACTTTCTGGTCCAAATCTGCAGCTTTTGACTGAGCATTTATAAGTTGAGTTGATACACAAATACAAACTAAGATAAGCAAAAATTTTATGGACTTCATATTGTTTTATTTTAAAGATTATTGATTCAAAAATGATACAAATATAACGGAATTACTGAACGGTTTATTATTGAAAGGGTATGCAATACTTTTATGCGTATTAAAAAGGATCAATTTTCAATTATTTTTGTCAATGTTGGTCCACGCTAGTCGACGGTAGTCCACGGTAGTAGGAACTCGTCGGAACTCAGTGGGAACTCAGTCGGAACTCGATCGAAATGCAGTCGAGTAACATATGGAACGTATACGGAGTATATATGGAACGTTATGTTAAGTAACCACGGAGGATCTATGGATGGTCCTGAATAATATACAAATCCTGCCGAATAGCTACCTGATAATACCAATTATCATTACCTTGTTTCAATAAAGTCCTACAAAGCAAAGATACCATAAAGTGGTATATTCTCCATCCAATCTTCTTTTCGGTGTAGACTCATGGATGTCCTCACTGCTTTGGTGGTTTTATAGCTTTCAACAAAGACTTTTAAGCTCTTTGATTTCAAGTTTTCTTCTGCTTTGACTTCTATAGGAATAATTTCATTAGCTTTTTGAATGATAAAATCCACTTCAGCGGTTGCATTTTCAGCAGTCCAATAAAAAACTTCATGGTGAATGGATAATTGCTGGCAAACAAATTGCTCCGTCATCGCACCTTTAAACTCGACTAAAATCTGGTTTTTATTTAACAAAACTTCCACATCGACATTTGCCATCGCATTAAGCAAGCCCACATCAAGTAAATACAATTTAAAAACATTATAATCGGCATAGGCTTTTAGTGGTATGGTCGGTTTGGATATTTTCATACATTTTATGAGTAAACCTGCATTTATTAGCCAATTGATAGCTGATTCGAACTCTTTGGCGCGAGCTCCGCTTTTTAAATGTCCATATATGAATTTTTTGTTTTCTTTTGCCAGTTGTCCAATGATAGATTGCCAAACCAATCTGATTTTGGGTACTATTTCTATGGGTGCATATTTTGCAAGATCATTTTCGTAACCTATCAGTATATTACCTTGAATAGTTCTAACAAGTCTGATATCCTTTGTTTCGATGTAAGAGCTGACTGCTTCCGGCATGCCTCCTATAAAATAATATAAACGTAAGTAATGAATTAGTTTTTCATGAAATGGTAATACAACATTCCAGTTTTTATTTTTTAACGCTTTCGCCAAAGATGTTTCATGGAGATTTATCAAAAATTCTTCAAAACTTAAGGGGTAGAGATTAAGTAGATCCACCTTACCTACGGGAAAGGTTTTGTTTTTTTGCAAAGAAACACCCAATAATGAACCAGCTGCCAAGACATAATATTCTGGTGCGTTTTCATTAAAATATTTTAATGCTGTCAATCCCTTTTCTGCTTCTTGTATTTCATCCAAAATGATCAAAGTAGATGCTGGACTTATAGAAATACCTGTTTCTATTTCAAAAACTAATAATATCCTTTGAATATCAAAATCATCTTTAAAAATAGATTGCAAACGAACACTACTTTCAAAGTTGATATAAACAACTTGCTGAAAATGTGCTTGACCAAATTCTTTCATAACCCAAGTTTTACCTACTTGTCTTGCCCCCTGAATGATCAAAGGTTTTCGGTTATTCGAAGACTTCCATTTTTCTAAATCCTTTAATATTAATCGTTGCATTTTTATCTAATATATTGATAATAACAACAAAGGTAGTGGTTTTCCTTTGAAAAAATGTAATGCACCACACTTTATCGTTTGAAAAAATGTAATCAGTGGCATTTATTCGTTCGAAAAAATGTTATTCAGCTCGTTCTTTACTTAATTATACTTTTTTAAATTTAATAAAAACTTGACAACCTAACTGATTCAAGCCTTTTTAGGCTTCTTTTATTATTGATCTTTACCATATATTACACTACGGCTATTCTAATTCATGCCTTTTCAGGCTTAGAAATGACTGATGATTCAAATCTTACAAACTAGTTCTGGCATAGAATACATCTTACTGTCTCTACATATTACCCCAATACCAAGCCAATAGGACAATGGTCTGATCCCATTTCTTGGTCGAGAATAAATGCTTCCTTGATGTTTTCATTCATTCTTTCATCCACCAGAAAATAATCTATTCTCCAACCCAAATTCTTAGGTCTCGCTCCGAATCTTACACTCCAGAAAGAGTATTGTACTTTATCAGGGTTCATTAATCTAAACGAATCTGAAAAACCTTTGGACAATATTAGATCCATACCATCGATTTCTACTTGGGTGTAGCCCGAAGTTTTGTTATAGTTTTCCTTTGGTCTTGCTAGGTCAATAGCTTGATGTGCCACATTAAAATCTCCAGTGACAATCACATTTTTTTTACCTCTGAGTGATGATAAATGTTGTGCAAAGGCTGTGTCCCACTCTGCTCTATACTCTAGTCTTTTTAGACCATCACCACTATTTGGCACATAGACATTTACAAGATAAAAATCGTCGTACTCGGTTGTAAGCACCCTTCCTTCATTGTCATGTTCTAATATTCCAATATCATATGTCACGGAAAGTGGTGCTTGTTTTGATATCGTACAAACACCGGAATATCCTTTTTTCTCTGCTGAGTTGCTGTGAATATGGTAATTATCAAGGCTTTTAAGAGCTTCTTTTACCTGATCATCTTGCGCTTTTGTTTCCTGAAGACAGAAGATATCTGCGTTCATCTCGGCGAACTGCTTAAGGAAGTCTTTTCCTACTGCGGCTCTGATGCCATTTACATTCCAAGAGATAAGTTTCATTGTGTGGGTTTAAGTTGTGAATTTGATGATTTGTTTATTTGGTGTTTTGGAAATCTATCAGATGGATGCCTGAGAGTTATCCGATGGACTAACCTAATACGTAGGATCATACATCATGTTTTTGATATGCATCCGCATATTTTTTGGTGGTTCTATCGTTGCTAATCCTATATCAAACAAATGATTTGCTACAGAAACGGCTATTTCGAACGATATGTTTCTCAATGATGTCAGTTTTGGATATAAGGTGCCATTTTCTAAATCAGAATGATTTATTTGTCTAGCTAGTTCACCCGCAGCTACCAAAAAAACAGAATCAGGCAAATATCGCGCTTCAACAGCAATTGCTGCCAATCCGACACCTGGAAAAATATACACATTATTTCCTTGACCTGGAACAAATCTTTTGTCTTCATATTCCACAGGATCAAATGGACTTCCACTAGCAAATACTGCCTTACCTTTACTCCATGTGTATGCTTCTTCTGCTGTACACTCGGCTTTTGATGTAGGGTTAGATAGGGCAAAAATGACTGGTCGCTCGTTAATTTCTGACATGATTTCGATGACTTCTTGGGTAAATGTCCCATGCGCACCCGATGCACCAATGAGAACATCTGGTTTTAATACCTTAAGTGCATCAATAAATGACATAGCTTCGTGATCGTGTGCATATGGTATATTGTGCGACATCAGATCGGTTCTCGATTGGACCAAAAGTCCATTGATATCTGCAAACCATAATCTTTGTAGAGATTCTTCTTCAGTAAGACCTTCATGAATATATGCTTTCACCAATAGATCTGCAATACCCGTGGCAGCCGACCCTGCGCCAAGAAACATCACTTTAAGATCTTTAAATACCTTGCCTGTTATTTTTAATGAAGTCAAAACTCCTGCAAATGCTACAGCTGCCGTTCCCTGAATATCGTCATTGAAACACAGAATGTTTTCTTGATATTTTTCTAGAATTTTATACGCATTAGGTGTCACAAAGTCTTCAAACTGAATCAGTGCTTTTGGATATTTCTTTTGAACAGCCATGACAAATTCGTCAATGATTTCGTCGTATTCTTTGCCTTCGAGTCTTTTATGTGGATATCCTAGATACATCAACTCTTCGAGCAATTCTTCATTATTGGTACCCATATCGAGCATGATGGGCATACAGTATTCTGGTCTGATACCTGCTCCTGCAATGTATAAAGATAATTTACCGATAGGAATACCCATGCCATTACAACCCAAATCTCCCAGTCCTAATATCCGCGAACCATCAGTTACAACAATCACCCTTACATCTTCTTCTGGCCAGTTATCTAACAAAAGATCAATGTCTCCTTTGTCTTCTGGTGTAATATAAAATCCTTTATCTATTCTATATATGTGCGAAAACTGAAGACACACTTCTCCTACCGTTGGCGTGTAAATGATAGGAAGTAATTCAGGAAGATAGTCAATGACCGTTCGGTAAAATAATCTTTCGTTTCTATCCTGAAGTGCTGACAGAAATATATACTTTTCAATATTTGATTCTTTTTTCCGAATGTTTTCTATGACCCTTAGTTTCTGTATTTCTTGAGACGATATGGTATATGGTAAGAGTCCTCGTAGTCCCCTTTGACTTCTTTCTTCTGCTGTAAAAGCAGTAGATTTACTTGTTTTTCTATCTTTAAGAATATCCACTCCCTTCTTGTCCATGACAAATATTATTTTTAAAAGACCGCAAATGTCTCAATATTTCAAACAAACTACGTACCAAAGTGTTGAATTTTATCTTTTTTGTAATGTCATTGTTCAATATTATGATTTCTTGATAGATCGTTTACAATTGATTAGTATCTTTGCACCATGTTTCCAAAATATAATGTAATAGTAGTAGGTGCAGGACATGCAGGCTGTGAAGCTGCCGTCGCTGCTGCAAATCTAGGTTCCAAGGTCTTACTTGTGACCATGAATATGAACACAATAGCCCAGATGTCTTGCAATCCAGCAATGGGTGGCGTAGCCAAAGGCCAGATCGTTCGTGAAGTGGATGCACTTGGAGGGTATTCAGGTATCGTCACAGACCACTCTATGGTACAGTTTCGTATGCTCAATATGTCCAAAGGACCTGCGATGTGGAGTCCACGTGCCCAGAATGACAGGATGATGTTTGCTGCCAAATGGCGCCAAATGTTAGAAGAACATCCGAATATCGATTTCTGGCAAGAAACAGTGCCTGGACTTATTGTCAAAAATGGTGTATGCAAAGGCATTGTCACAGGACTAGGACTTGAGATCACTTCTGACGCTGTGGTTTTGACTAATGGAACGTTCCTCAATGGATTGATTCACATAGGTGAAAAACAGTTTGGCGGTGGACGTGCAGGAGAAAAATCTGCCACAGGTATAACAGAACAATTGCTGACCCTAGGATTTGAGTCAGGTAGAATGAAGACAGGCACACCGCCACGTATCGATGGTAGATCTCTTGATTATAGCAAGATGGAAGTACAAGATGGTGATGCTAAAATAGGTAAATTTTCATACGCTGATACTCCGACAATCGCAAAACAGCTTCCATGCCACGTTACTTATACAAGTGAAGAAGTCCACGAAACATTAAAAGAAGGTTTTGATAGATCGCCTATGTTTAATGGTCGTATCCAAGGTTTAGGACCAAGGTATTGTCCATCTATCGAAGACAAAATAAATAGGTTTGCCGATAAAGACAGACATCAACTATTCGTGGAGCCAGAAGGATGGGACACTTGTGAGATTTATGTAAATGGATTCTCATCTTCACTACCAGAAGACGTTCAATACAAAGCGCTCAAAAAAGTTCCAGGTTTTGAAAACATGAAGATGTTTAGACCAGGCTATGCTATCGAGTACGATTACTTTCCGCCTACGCAGCTAAATATGAGTTTGGAAACAAAATTAGTCAAAAATCTATTTTTTGCAGGACAAATAAACGGTACAACTGGCTACGAAGAAGCCGCTTGCCAAGGATTAATGGCTGGTATCAATGCACACCAAGCTACCAACGAACTCGAACCATTTATCCTTAAAAGATCTGAAGCTTATATCGGCGTACTTATAGACGACCTTGTCAATAAAGGGACTAATGAGCCATACAGAATGTTTACATCCAGAGCGGAATATAGGATATTGCTCCGACAAGATAATGCAGATATCAGACTGACTCCGCTCGCACATAAGCTTGGTATGATAAATATGGATGAAAGACTCGAAAGGGTCAATGCTAAAATAGAAAATGCAAAAGTAATCGAGCGATACTTTGACGATACAAGTGTAGATCCTGATCTTATCAATGGTTTTTTAGAAAGTATAGATTCGTCACCACTGAAGCAAAGAGTAAAAGCCAAAAGTATATTGAGCCGTCCGAATATTGGTCTGGAAGATGTGAGAAGAGAGTTGAAAGAAATCGATACATTTTTATCTCAATACGATGATGAGACCGTTACAATATCCGAAGTTTCCATGAAATATGAAGGTTATATCCGCAAAGAACAAGAAATGGTGGACAAGATGGATCGGCTCGAATCGCTAAAACTTGCCGATGGTTTTGATTATAAAGCTATCAAATCGTTGTCAATCGAAGCACGTGAAAAACTGAATACTATCCGACCTCGGACGATAGGTCAAGCTAGTCGCATTAGCGGTGTCTCTCCGTCAGATATTTCAGTGTTATTAGTTCACATAGGTAGGTAAGCGGCATGAAATATAATTTTTGTTGTCCCAAATGTCAAAATACGGAGATTGCCATTGTAGAAGGAGGAGCATTCAAAGGAAATATTTACAACACATTAAGTTATGGTTTGACAACAATATATCTCACTCGATATGTGTGTACGACTTGTGGGTTTACTGAAAACTATATCGACGACCCGAAGAGCCTCCAGAAAATAAAAGAAAAATTTATTAAGCCAGAAGATGGAAGTTCTGAATTTGTGTAAACAAAAAATTGGTGGGTAATTAGATTATTACAGATTGTACTATTACCCTTTCCAAACTGAAGGATATCTTAATGTTTTCTAAAAGGCCGACCATCTACAGAATATATGATATAATTTTCTGATATTTGCGGTTTAAAATATTTTACACCTTGGGTTTATTACAAAACAAACGAACAATGTCATCTGCAAAAATCTTTAGTACCATCATATTTAGCTTTTTACTATTTGCTAATGGTATAGGACAAGTGACCAATAATGAAAAAGTAAAAGCATTGAATAACTATGTCAACTTTTCGAATGAAAGTACCCATGGACTTTTGATTGTGCATAGATTACTGGAAAATTTTAATAAAAATATTAATAAGTTTGTAGACTTACCGGACCAACAAATAAATTTTTATTCTAATAAAGACTTACCCCAAGACATCTTTGAGGATCCAGAAAATTGGTTTTACGAAACATCTCCAAATAAGTGGTATATCAAAGCAACAACAGGTCAAAACATATTACCATCAGCAACACAAACAAAACTAAGTATCATTGCAGGTGATATGCAATCCATTACGGGAAAAGTCAATAAATTAAGATTCGAGCTAGAGGAACAAATAAAAGTACTAGACCTTACAAAAAGAGAAAACCTTAGTTTGGTATATGATAAACTTGAAGAAGGTGTCAAATTGTACAAAGATTTTTATACAAAACAACTTGCTTTAGAGTCAGAAATAGAAACCTATGCAAAAACTATCCCTGTCACATCAGAAGAAATACAGTTTCCTGAAGTCATTGGCGCCATAAAAGGATTGTATAAAACCACAAGAGCTTCACTTCACGCTCTTTATAACAAAGATGATGATAATTATACAGCATTAATTGCAGCTCAAAGAAGTGCTTTGGAAAAATTCAATGGAATAGATCTTGCATCTTATAATAGTACAAGATTGATCAATAGTCGTGTGCAAATGTATTGGAACAATATAAAAAGACAATCCAATGAAGCATTATTAACAGAGCAGGCATTTGCTGAATCTGAGACAATACCAGAAGAATATAAACTCTACGATAAATATTACTACTACTATAACATTTCTGCTATCAACAAATTTAATAGGTATGGAAATGGTATCGTATTTGAGAAAAACAGAATCATTGAGTACTTAGGTGTACCTGTTGTCAGGTTCTTTGAAATGCCTCATTATTTTAAAGTAATTTATCCTAAGATGCTTGATAAAACCGAATTCCTCGCGGCATCTGATCCAGTCATTACGGAGTTACCAAAAGTTGTGAAAGGTAGGAGTGTTGTCCTTGCAACAAGAACTATAAAAGTCGACAGCACAGTAGTAAATTTTGATGTTTACGACCATAAAATTATTGATGGAGATGTGGTTTCGTTGAGTTTTAATGGTGACTGGATCGTAGAAAAGCTCAAAATAACAGAAAAGCCTTACAAATTCACACTAAAAATGAATGATACAGGTAAGAACTTTTTACTTCTTCATGCAGAAGACATGGGAAGAAATCCACCAGCCACTATTGCACTATCTTATTTAATGAATGGAAAAAAGGAATTAATCATCCTTAATTCTGATACTGTAAAAAGTGAGATTATTGAGATTATAGTCGATAAAGGAAATTAATTCCAAACATTCGTTCTCAATATCAAAATCACTCCGAAAGTAATCAATATTATTCCTGCCAGTTTACCAAACAAGACGATGTGATTGTGTGTCAGTTTCTTTCTAATTAGTTTAGCTAAAACTACTTTTAGAGAGTCTGTCACTATTATTGTAAACATAATGCTCCCGAATAACAGTGTGGCATCTGATCCATCTATTTTTTTACCGATTACGTAAGTCGTCATCACACTTATCCAGAATACAAAAGTAAATGGGTTGAAAAAGTTGACTGCAAAACCTTTTGTCCAATATCCCGCATAAGATTTGGCATTAAAAGCAGGTATCTTTTCGTCAAGTTTCGGTTCTTTTAATAGAGATATGATACCGAATATTATCAATATCAGACCGCCTATCCATCCCATCCAATGGTGAAAAGATTTGTTTTGGGCTATCTCATCTATTTCCTTAATAAAAAAATAAGCGGTGATTATGACTAAAACGTCACTTATCCAAATACCTGTCCCTACTGATAGTCCTGCTCTGACACCTCTTTGGATGCCCGTTTGTGTTAATGCAACAAAGATAGGACCAAGCAATATAGCAAGCGTCAGGCCAAGCAATAAGCCATCTAAAATAAGATTCATCTGTTGATTTTAAAGTCTGAAGACTTAATCATGAATGCCCGCTGATTGTTTTTCTCTACGAACTAAAGCATTCTCTCTAGAAGCAAAGTATTCCTTTCTGTTTTTGACAATGTCAACAGCTGCGTGAATGGCTTGAATCATAGATGACTCATCTGCTTCGTTATTTCCAGCAATATCATAAGCTGTTCCGTGGTCTGGTGAAGTGCGTATGAAAGATAAACCGGCTGTAACATTGGTACCATTTCCGAAAGACAATGATTTGAACGGAATTAATCCCTGGTCGTGATACATTGCCAACACTGCATCGCTTTTTTTCCAAAGACTACTGCCAAAAAAGCCGTCAGCCGGATATGGACCTGCTGCTATAATTCCTTGCTTTTTAGCTTCAATGATAGCAGGTCTTATGATTTTTTCTTCTTCATCTCCAATCACTGAATCATCAGAAGCATGTGGATTTAAGCCTAATACACTAATAACAGGTCTTTCTAAATCAAAATCTTCTATCAAAGTTTTATTTAAAATCTTGAGCTTTTCTATGATTAGCTCCTTAGTAATCGTTTTTGAAACTTGCGATAATGGCACATGATTGGTCACCAATGCCACTTTGAGCGCATCACTCACCATTAGCATTAGACTTTGTTTTGCGTCATCGCTGTGTGTAAAATATTCTGTGTGTCCAGGAAATGGAAAGTTAGCTAATTGCATAGCGTACTTATTAATAGGAGCTGTCACTATCGCATCAATACTTCCATCTTTGATATCTTGAAGCGCTCTATCTAGTGAGATGTAGGCATATTTTCCGCCTTCTGCAGTGGCTTTACCAAGTGTTATATTGATATTTTCATCCCAACAATTGACTAGGTTTATTTTATTTGCAATGGCTTGTTTTCCACTTGTGATGGAGTGGAAACTTACGGCACTATCTTTTACTATATTTTTGTGATAAGACATTACTTTATAAGACCCATAAATTACTGGCGTAAAAGATTTTAATATTCGAGCGTCTGAAAGCGCTTTTATAATTATTTCGGGGCTTATTCCATTTATATCTCCGATTGTTATTCCTATTTTCATTATGGCAACTTAGTATTTATTTAAATTTCTTTATTTTAAAATCACAGCCAAAGGTAATAAAAAGTCCTTATTAGCTATTATTTATTTTGTGAAACTCAACTTTTTGATGTTTAATTACAAAAAATAAAATGACTTCTATGATCAACTTATCATATCATAGACCATTGTTTTGCTTATAAAATCTTACTTTTGCAATCTATTTTCATAGATTTTATAAATAATATTACAGCATATGGAATACCAAATGATAAAGACGGAGCAGAAAGCACTTGATATCAATCTTAATGATCCTATTTATGGTACATTTGCAGAAATCGGTGCTGGTCAAGAAGTGGCACGTAACTTCTTTCAAGCAGGTGCTGCTGCAGGGACAATTGCAAAAACGATGTCAGCATATGACAAAACCTACTCTGATGCAATATATGGTGTAGAACCGTCGAATAGGTATGTCAGCGAAAATCGTCTTTACAAGATGCTAGATCATGAATGGAGCCTTATGGAAGAAAGACTTAGTGAGTCTAGACCCGATGCTACCTTTTTTGTTTTTGCGGACACGGTTCAAGCAATAAATTATACAAGAACTATCAAAGGAAATGGCTGGCTTGGACTAAGATTCCGGCTCACACCTGGAGGCCCTGTAAACGATATGGTACTACATGTAAAAATGTTAGATACCAATAATAGATTGCAGCAAGAAGCCATCGGTGTTCTGGGTGTAAACATGATTTATGCTATATTTTACTATAATGATGATCCTGAAAAAATGGTCAGATCTCTTGTGGATAATATCAAAGATCGCGTATCTATAGATCTTCTAAGAATAAATGGAGATAACTTTAATTTTTTTGACAAAAGGTTGATCTCATTATACTTAGTAAAACATAAATTGACGTCTGTGACGATGTTCAATGTCCATAAAAACAGTATTCACGCTTCCGAATTTCTGTATCGGGAATCATTGATGGTTATCAGGGGAAACTTCCGACCTCCAACTATTGTAACACAAGATGTTATTGAATCAAGTTATAAACAATTTAAAGAAGAAACAAATCTTCCAGATGACAAGCTCAACTTGATGATGGAAATGACTATGGAATATCTCAAGGGGGAAAATGCTGAGATTGATGAAAAAGACTTTCTAGATCGAGCGGATATGTTGAGTATATTGGGTCACAATGTATTACTTTCTGATTGCGATAATCATCAGATGCTTATCAATTATTTGAGTGATTACAAAATTGCAAACCTTGGATTGGTCATCGGTGCAAGGGAACTGCAGAAAATCATCACTGATAAATACAACAATAATCAAGATGGTAGATTGCTCGTTGCCTTTGGCGAATTATTCAGTCAGAACATTAAAATATATGCTTATCCTGCTCAGAATGAAATAAGTAAGGAGATAATGACGGCTCAAAACATGGAAGTGCCTGAAGGTATCAAGTTTTTATACCAATATCTATTAGACAGCAAACAAATTGTGCCTGTATATGCCTTCAATAAGGATATTCTTCATATTTATCCTTTTAATGTCTTACAAGATATTCAAGAAAACAAAGCTGGTTGGGAAAGCAATGTACCTAATGTTTTGGTAGAAATGATTAAAGAAAAGGGATTATTTGGATATAAAATGTAGAAGTTGTAATTTTTAACAAATATTATTTTGATATTTGGCTAATATTTGTCACCTTTACTTTTGATAAATTTATTTAATAACATCAAAACAAACAATTATGAGCTACAATCCTCATATTGAGTCGGCCATTCAAAATGGCTATGATTTTAAAATTGGAGATTATTTTGGTAAAGGTCTCGACATTTTCAAGAAGAATCCAGGTGGTTATTTGGGTTATTTGG
>DAOLFJ010000001.1:25726-33303 GCA_035326365.1 Saprospiraceae bacterium
AGGTATGATCGCTTTAATAATAGGGATACTATTTGTAATTCCTATTGTAGCCATCGCTGATTATGCAGGATTTGCTGATATCACAGGGCTTAATAAAAAAGATGATATCATTGATGAAATTGGATCGTTTAAAGATGAGTTAGTGTAGCTCAATTAAAAATAAATTAGAAAGGGTGCTCAGGATGTATCTTCTGAGTGCCCTTTTTTTGTGTATACAAAGAGAATTATTCTATTAATTTTTATTTTTTCCGTTAATATACCCAGAAAATTAAAAAGTGGAATGATTTTTTCTATATAAGATTAATGTAATAAAGATAGGATGTACCTCAAGACAATCATACAGGGAAGGCTGGAATTCGGGACGCAAAAGAGCTATGAGAAGGTGACAAAAATGTTTCTTCAGAGGTTAGAGAATTATTATAAGTCAGATGTTTTCTTTAAATATGAAGACATCTTCAAAGACGACGAACTCTCTTTAGAGATTCCAAGACATGTAAGCCAAGTGACGGATAAAGCATTCAGAACGACCACTGGACTACTAGGTTATTGTGCACAATTTGCTGTGGCAGGATCTATTAGAGCGTGGCTGATAAATGAAGGTGATATCGTACATTTCGAAACATTAGAACCTGATAGTGACAAAGGTGCAGTACAGTCCTTTGTACGAGGTAGAAAATTGGTCAAAGTAAAAGGCAAGGAAAAAGAAGCTATAGAAGCGCTCAGCCAAGCCATAGAAAAGTATGACAGACATGCACAAGCGTACGAGCGAAGAGCAAAGGTCAACTTTATGATGAAAAATTATCATGACTCCTTGAGAGATTACAATAAGTGTATCGGCATAGACCCTACCATTCCTACTGCTTATTATGGCAAAGCAAAAATACACATGATCAAAGAAGAGTGGCAAGAAGCCATAGAAAATCTTGATGAATCTATAAAAAAGTCTATCGCATTACAAACATTATATTGGAAGTCTAGAAAATTAAAAGCAGAATGTCACATTCAACTCAAAGAGTGGCAGAAAGCAGCTTTTGATCTTAAACTATTTACAAATCGTGCCTTCGAATCTGACAATCCCAATAAATTTTGGGTGAGGTGGGCTTTTTATCAATATGGTCTAGTGCTTTTAGAAATGGAAGATTTTCCAGAAGCACTAAGAGCTTTTGACAAAGCTTCTAACCTTCCTGATATTGAAGACGGTGTAAACGAAGCTGACCTATTGACTTACAGAGGTATCGCAAAACAAAAAGCAGGCAAAAATGGATATGTCAAGGATATCAAAGACGCTGCATCCAAAGGTGGCAAAAAAGCAAAGAACATATTGAAATCTTTGAACAAGTAATTATCAACATCTTATTGTTTTGGGTTACAAAATTAAATTTCCTTAAACGAGTGATTTTTAATTTCTTTCCTTATAATATGGTATCTTCTTGCTTGTAGCAAAACATTATTTCTAAATGTAAGAGATAAGACTACCTTCTCCTTTAAAAATAATTTGTTGCCATATGAACAGATGACTTCCTGTTTGTAAAATTTTGATTCACTTATTGTTATTTATATAATTAATGCCCTATTTTGGTGCCTTATTTTAATATTGAAAAGAAATTGGATTTCGAGAATAGCATATTTTTAAAACATTTAAAATGTTTATTTTAAAATTATGCAATTTTAAAAATCAATTTACTTTTGGTATATATTTTAGTCACAATTAACAACAAAATTAAACAATGAGTCAGACAGCTTTTGTGCAACCTACACTGGAAGAAATTCAGAATTTTGAGGGTAAATATCCTAAGCAATTATGGTATCTTTTTTTGGTAGAAATGTGGGAACGGTTTTGTTTCTATGGAATGCGTGGTGTTTTGACTATATTTATGGCAGATCAAGTTTTAGGACTAGCCCTATCTGATAAAGATGCGAACCTCAAATATGGCGCGATCCAAGCGTTTGTATATGCATTTACTTTTATAGGTGGTATTTTTGCTGATAAAATACTAGGATTTAGAAAGTCTTTATTTTTTGGCGGTACGATCATGATAGCTGGTAATTTGATTATTGCATTTTCGCCACAGACTTTATTTTATTTAGGTATTACTTTATCGATCATAGGGACTGGTTTTTTCAAACCTAATATATCTTCTATGGTGGGCGATCTATACAAAGAAGGAGATAGTCGTAGAGATGCTGGTTTTGGTCTTTTCTATTCTGGTATAAACATTGGAGCATTATTAGGAGGCGCATTGTGTGTATGGTTGGGTAAATATTACGCTTGGAGTTATGCATTTTTGGCAGCTGCTATTGTAATGACTATTGGATTGATTACATTCTACTACACAAAAAAGCACCTAGGCCCGATAGGAGACTCTCCTTTATTAAATCTAGAAGATAGCAAACGTAAAAGCCGTGAACTTATGGTTTATGTGGGTTCGCTGCTAAGTATTCCACTTATTTTTATCATGATAAAAAATACTGCATACACAGATCTGTTTATGTACACAATCGGTCCATTAGCACTAGTTTATTTCTTTTATGAAATGTTTAAGATTGCTAGTCCTTCTTCTAGAAAAAAATTGATTGCCGCCTTGATCTTTATTGTGTTTTCAATAGTTTTCTGGGCTTTCTTTGAGCAAAGTGGTGGATCATTGGCGTTATTTGCAGAAAATAACCTTTCATTTGATCTCCTAGGATTACACATTGACCCTAATGTGGTCAACAATACTTCAAACTCTTTATTTGTAATATTATTTAGTCCATTAATAGGTTTGCTTTGGGTATGGATGTCAGGTAGAAAGATAGAGCCAAACACTGTTATAAAATTTGGCTTAGCTTTTTTATTTTTAGCTGGTGCTTTTTATACTTTTTATGCTACCAAATTTTTTGCGGGAGCAGATGGAATCACATCTTTAAACATCTTTACTGCAGCATACCTAATCATTACTATAGGTGAGCTTTGCCTTTCTCCTATTGGTCTGTCTATTGTCACGAAGCTTTCTCCAAAACACCTAGGAGGTATGATGATGGGTATGTGGTTTCTCGCAAGTGCCTATGGACAATATGTGGCTGGACTTTTAGGAGCCGGGATGTCTACACCTGATGCAAATGCTGGCTTACCAGAAAAACTAATTGCTTACACAGATGGATATTATCAATTGGCAATTTATGCCCTTATAGCAGGTATTTTGTTAATTGTCATCTCTCCGATTATTCGCAAGCTCATGCAAGAAGTCAAATAATCAAAAAATTCATTTAATCAAAAATTCAAAATATGTCAGAAATCAAGGGTACAAACGACTTTTTTAAAGACATGGTAATCGGGCATCCTGCTGGGTTATTCGTGTTGTTTTTTACAGAAATGTGGGAACGGTTTTCGTTTTATGGAATGAGATCTTTATTAGTTCTTTTCTTTATGGCACCGATAGTCAATGGTGGTTGGGAATGGGAGCAGGCTACTGCGTCTTCTTTATTTGGTACTTATGTTGGTCTTGTTTATCTCTCCACTATGTTGGGTGGATATTTTGCTGATAAAGTGATCGGCTTCAGATGGGCTGTGGTCGTAGGTGCAGCGCTTATGACATTGGGGCATTTTTCGATGGCGTTTGAGACCACTTTTTCTATTTATCTTGGTCTGGTATTTTTGGTTTTTGGTAATGGGTTTTTCAAGCCCAATATGACGTCTATTATTTCAGAAATGTACAAAGATCACTCTGAGAAAAAAGATGGTGCCTACACCATTTTTTACATGGGAGTAAATGCTGGAGCATTTTTCGGTATCCTACTTTGTGGATATCTAGGTGAAAAGGTAGGTTGGGGATATGGATTTGGTCTAGCAGGAATCTTTATGTTTTTCGGTACGCTACAATTTTGGTTAAGCCAGAATATATTTGGTGATATCGGATTGAAGCCGGTAGCCAAAGACAAACAAGTTATCGATGTAAACGATACAGATAAAAGAGTACCTTTCCCAATGTGGCAGTTGATTATGATTGGCCTAAGTGCAGGCCTTGCACTACTTTGGCTGATCAATTCTCCAATGACAAAAATATCAAAAGGGGCCTATAATGTATTCGACTTTAACATAGGAAGCTTTAGTGGAAATACCGTCGCCATTTTGACAGGATTGGTGATATTTTTGATTCTATTGGGTTATAGATTAATGCAATATTCTAAAATCACTCGTGAAAAACTAATCGCCGTGACCTTTTTTGCATTTATCACCATATTCTTTTGGGCAATATTCGAGCAGTCACCTAATAGTTTGACCGTCTTTGCTGACAAATATACCAATAGGGTTTTGACAGGTGGATCGAGTCTTATATTTTTGATTATCAACTCTATGATGACGCTTATCCCACTGATCATTATCAATTGGGTGATGTTTAAACTTTTCCAAAAAACATTCAAAACATATCAGGTAGCTAGTCTCATTCTTACCTTTAGTTTTGTGATCATATGGGCGATCGCATTGTGGATGTTACTCAAAGATTATTACACTGCGGGATATATAAATCTTTCTGACGGGATCCTCGAATCATTAAAAATTGATAAAGTTACCGTCCCTCTTACCGAAGTACCCGCTACTTGGTTCTCTACACTAAATTCCTTATTTATCATAACACTTGCGCCTCTATTCTCTAAAGTATGGGAAAGCAAGTACAATCCGAATGCTAATGTGAAGTACGGTATCGGTATGATACTACTAGGACTTGGTATGGCAGCTGTTGGCTTTGGAGCAGGTGGTATTGCGCCTGGTGCCGAGACCGCTTCGGTAAGTATGATTTGGTTGATTTTGGTATATCTTTTCCATACAATGGGAGAGCTTTGTATTTCTCCTGTAGGTCTTTCATATGTGAGTAAGCTGGTCCCTGCAAGGATGATCGCATTTATGTTTGGTGTATGGTATCTAGCTGTAGCCATCGGTATGAAAGGTGCAGGTGTTTTCGGTGAAAATGTAGAGCAAATAGCAAACGAAAAGGGTATCAGTTATTTCTTCTGGTTATTAGCTATCGTGTCTTTTGTATTGGCAGCATTTTCTATTCTAATGTCTCCTGTTATCAAAAAATTGATGCACGGAGTGAGATAAAAATAAACAATCACCTTACTAAAGCCTTCTGAAAAATATAATTTTCAGAAGGCTTTTTTTATTCAAATAAAAACTAACTAGAATTAATCTAAATAAAATTTGGCTATGTTCTACGCAGCAATTACCTTTGCTGTTCGTTAGAATTAATCTAAATAAATATAGTTATGCGTCGTCTTTTTACCCCAATCTTTTTATTTGTCATCATGGCCGTCTTTGGCAATACCACAACTTTTGCTTCTAATAACCCAAACAGTGAAGTGATCCCTGTCATCTCGGGGATGATCAAATCTAATCTCTCAGAACCGATCATCGGAGCACATATTACAATCGACGGCACTTTGGTTGGCACGACATCTGATCTCAATGGGCAGTTTAACATAGTCAATATCAAATCGGGAACTTATTCCGTCAGGATATCCGCTATTGGGTTCAAGACGATAACTAGAGAAATCACGGTTGATAGCAATTCGCCTATAACTTTAGACATCATTTTTGATGAAGATGAGGTTGTTTTCCCCGAAGTATTGATCACTGGCAAAAACGATCGAATTTTCTCTAAGATACCTGGATCTGTTTCTTTTATAAATACCAAAGAAATCAAAAATATCAACCCGATCTCAGGAAATGAAGTTTTCAGACGTACACCTGGCGTGCATGTGGTGGACGAAGAAGGCGCAGGTATGCGTGCAAACATAGGCATCCGAGGGCTTGATCCTGACAGAAGTCGATCTGTACTCGTCCTCGAAGATGGTATCCCTGTGGCACTTGCACCTTATGGTGAGCCTGAAATGTATTATACACCTCCGATCGATAGAATGTCGGGCATCGAAATCTTAAAAGGTGCTGGACAGATTCTTTATGGTCCGCAGACCATAGGTGGCGTCATCAACTATTTAACTGCCAATCCACCTTCAGAAGCATCGGGTAAATTACGTCTTCAAGCGGCCAATGGTGGATATATCAATGGTCTAATCAATTATGGAAATACCATTGGCAAAACCGGTTATCACATTTCATTATTGAAAAAAAGAGCCGATAAACTGGCTTACACTGGATTTGACATCACGGATTTGAATGCAAAACTACTTTTCAATTATTCACAGAAATCTGCAATATCCATCAAGTTTGGGTTTTATAATGAGGTCTCAGATGCAACTTATATCGGACTCACACAAACAATGTTTGAAAAAGGCGGACAAGATTTTGTTCACATGGCGCCCGATGACTTGCTTTCTGTGCGTAGATATAGCATGAGCGTCCATCACGATCTGAAAATTAATGACAAAACCAAATTAAAGTCCGCTGCTTTTGCTTATACAACGACACGTGACTGGAGACGCCAAGATTTTGTATCAAATACCAATAATAACAACAAACCATCCAACTGGACAGGTGTGACTTGGGGCGATGAGTCGATTCCTGGTGGCGCTATCTACATGAGAAATCAAAATGCACATAGAAATAGAAGTTTTGAAGTAGTGGGTGTAGAATCTAATCTTGAAAGATCTTATTCTCTATTTTCGATCAATCATAGATTACGCACAGGTGCAAGATTTATGTACGAAAAAGCAGATGAGCAGCGCATCAATGGTACCAAAGCAAACGCAGCATCTGGCGCCTTGGTAGAAGATGAAGAAAGGCCAGGAAATGCTCTAAGTGTTTACGTACAAAATGTATCTGAAATTTCAAGTAAATTTGAACTTCATTATGGTGTGAGATTAGAACACTTTAGTTACGGTCGAGACATCTTTAGAAGGACTTTCGCCATAGGTGGTCAGAATTTATTGAGAGACACATTCCTGACAAGTAATAATAATGTTAGTCAGTTGATACCTGGCGGAGGATTTAACTGGAAACCAAGTCAAAAAGTCAATATTTTTGGTGGTGTACACATGGGATTTGCGCCTCCACGTACCAAAGATGCTATCTCCAATAATGGAGAAGTATATGATCTTGCAGCAGAAAAAAGTATCAATACTGAACTTGGTGTAAGAGCAGACATAGCTAAAGGGTTGCACGCAGAATTGACCGCTTTTCACATGAATTTTAGCAATCAAATCATCCCTGTCTCAGAGTCGAGTGGTGGCACAGGAGCTGGATTGGTCAATGGTGGCGAAACGATTCATCAAGGTGTAGAAGGTGCTATAACATTGGACATTAGCCAAATGCTTGATTGGACCAAAAATGCATTGATCATCAATACCAATGTTACTTACATAGATGCACATTTTGAAGGAGACAGACAGCAAGGTGGAGAGTTGTTGAGTGGGAATGCTACGCCTTATGCGCCTAATCTTTTGATTAACTCTGCTATAACCTTTGAGAATTATAATGGATTGGGCATTAGATTAGCATCCAATTATGTAGGCGAGCAATATACCGATGAAATGAATACCGTTGTCGCAAGTCCTGATGGAAGGACTGGTCTTATCCCGGCTTATCACACGATAGATGGTAATATTTTTTATCAAATTAAACCATGGAATACAACATTTTC
>DAOLFJ010000001.1:33403-80778 GCA_035326365.1 Saprospiraceae bacterium
ATACCCCTGACACAAGGCTGTCACAAGGACTGCATATTTTTGCGTTTAAATCAAATAAAAAAAGATGAATCAACAAATAAAGACATTCCATGTGATCGGTATCTCTGTGAGAACGACCAATGAAAAAGGACAATCTGCTCAAGATATTCCTGCTCTTTGGAATCGTTTTATGACAGAAGGCATAATAGATAAAATACCGAATAAAGTCAGTGATACATTGTACTGTATTTATACCGATTATGAAAAAGATCATACGAGACCATATACCACGATACTTGGATGTATGGTATCAAATTTGGATGAAATACCAAGTGGAATGACTGGTAAAACATTTGAAAAGCAGACATATATGAAACGAGTAGCTAAAGGCAACTTGATGCATGGTATAGTATATGAAGCATGGACTAAAATCTGGAACTCTGACTTAAATAGAGCTTATGCCGAAGATTTTGAAGTATATGATGAACGCACACAAAACCCCGAAAATGCAGAAGTTGATATTTTTATTTCGATTGAACAATGAATTACAAATGATCTTTGATTTTTTTATCACATTTCTCCGCCACCTTCAAATTCACCTTCTCTACCTGGTTTTTTACGCTCTTTTTTCATATTCAAACGATAATTGACCGTGGCTACGATTGGTGCACGTCTCCATTGTTGATCTACTCGTTGATAAAAGTCGTCCGTAAATATCTCTGAGTTTCTTCTTCTAGAATTGAACAAGTCTCGCGCTGCCAAAGTAAATGATGCATTATTGGACCAAAAGTCCTTGCTGAATGCAATGTCTACTATATACTGCGGAAATTGTACGCCTTGTGGGATATCAACTGGTGCACGGTAATTAAACCTCAACTGAAAGTCAGCGTTTTTCCAGAAAGATACCCTCGACCCAACTCTTCCGAACCAACTGTAGCTATCAGCGCCAAGATCTAATCCATCAAACTCACCTTTGATCACATTTCTAAATAGATTTACGTTTCCATCTAGCTTGAGCCATTTATTGGGATTGTATGCAAACAAAAACTCTATGCCAGCATTATCTGATGTTGCTAGATTTAATGGTCTAGTATTGGTCGTACCATCAAGATTAAAAGTAGTTACCCTTTGGATGACATCTGTGGTATGTCTCCAAAATAAACTTGTACCTATGTTTCCATTTTCCCAAAACTTGATATGTCCTAGTTCGTAACTATCAGTGAACTCAGGGTTTAGATTTGGGTTACCGCTAAATATATTTCTATTGTCAGCAAATGTAAAGAACGGATTTAAATCCCAAAACCTTGGACGTTGTATTCTTTTGGTATAGCTAAGTTGAAATTGATTCTTACCAGCAAACTCATAGTTGATATGTCCACTTGGGAAAAGATTAAAATACGTTCTTGGGTTGACTTCATTCGTTTCTAATAATTCTGTGTTTATATCAGAATACTCTAATCTCAATCCACCTTGATAACTAAATTTATTCAATTTAGAACCATAGATAGCATATGCTGCGTGTACATCTTCTTTATACCGAAAATCATTAGACAAGTTGTCAATTCTCAACCAATCAGTACCTTCTAACTCTTCTACCAAATAATCATTGCGGATATCTCTCAACTGCGACCTCAACCCTCCTTCAAACTTAGTGTCTTTAGAAAACGGGTGCACATAGTCAGCTTGAAGAATTATTGTTTGTTGATCTTCTGCATTTTCTGCCCGTTGAATCAACGTGTTTCCCTCGAAGTTTCCCAAGTTATAAAAGCCTTGGGTATAATCAGATTTTTCTACTTCATCATTACTACTGAACTGCACGGAAGCTTTTAGTTCTCTCCCCTCTTGTTTAAATCTTTTGATATAATCAAGCGTGTATTCCAATGTAGGACTTGTTTCCTTTTCGATTTCCGTTCGCAAAGAGTAAGAAAGTGTTGGTACTAAAAAACGGCCTCTTGGTTCGTTGCCATAAAAATTATGGTCATAATATCTGATAGGATTATTATTGTCATTGTAGGAATAACGATACAAAAACGAACCTGTCAATGTCTGAGATTCACTTAATGAGAAATCCATTCCTGCTCTTACACTATTTGCCAATCTGATTCTTTCGCCTTCTCTTAGGATATAACTTGCTGCTGTGGTGTCACCTAGATAAGCTTCCTGATAAGTATATCCTTCAGAAGGATTATTGTTGTAATTAAAACCATAATTTACAAAAAAATTGGTCTTACCCTTTCGGTAGTTCAAATTTGCTCCTAGTCCATAATTTTCTGGCCAACCACCTGAAGCTTCAAATGATCCATTAATACCTGCTTTATTGTCTTTCTTCAATACAATATTGATAATGCCTGACATCCCTTCGGCTTCAAACTTTGCAGAAGGATTGGTAATTACTTCTATTCTATCTATCATATTTGCAGGAAGAGATCTCAATCCATTTGCACCACCGATCCCGACTAATCCACTTGGTTTACCATCGATCAATATTCTGACATTTCCACTACCTCTCAGACTCACTCCACCATCTACGTCTACTGTAACAGATGGCACATTATCAAGAATATCTTGTGCTGTTCCTCCACGATTTGATAAGTCCTTACCTACGTTAAATACTCTTTTGTCTAATGCAAAAGTAGTTTCACTTTTTTCGCCTACGATCTCCACAGTCTCCAAAGCTACCGCATCAGATTCTATCACAATATCTCCGAGTATTATGGATTTTTGTCCATCCTTTGGTAGAATATTATCAATTCTTTTTGTGGAAAATGAAAGAAACTCAATAAGTATATACATCTCTTTTGCGCTACCTTCTACACTGAATGTGCCATCTACTCCCGTAAGACCTCCACTTAATAGTACATTATCTGTTTTTGAAAACAATGATACTGTCGCGAACTCTAGGGGTAGACCTGTAGATTCTTCTATAACTTTTCCTGAAATATTTGTGACTGGCTCTTTTCCTTGTGAATAGGCTAAAAAAGGAAAAAGCATGGCGAAGAATAAAACTATTCTGAATTGCATAAAAGATAGATTGTAAATAATTTAAGCTAAAAATATTGGGAATCCGCGTGTTTTGTTTGAAACAAAAGAAACGCCATAAGTAGACAATTTTAAACACACAAAGGTTTAATCATAATTATTGGATATCCAAATATTATTTCGTATCAACGCCAAAACAGTATTAAATCAGAAATTTTAAGAAAACTTTAAGAGTTTTTGCAGCTTACGGTTTAAATAATTGAATTGAAAAATCTTTTATCTACCTTTAGAACATCCTTTGGAATATTTGAGTTAATCTTGTGGTTTGGATGTTTGTGCATAAATAAAATCATTCCGATAACAATATAAAACAGTAATTGCACATTTAATAAGTAAAATGAAAACGTCTTTATTTTATGATCAACTTAATTATTAAGATAGTCCCTTTAGTTTTTTGCTTTCAGGTTTTAGTCGGTCAAAGTAATCTCTCTCTTGGCGAATGGAAATCTCATCTAGCATACAGAGAAGGTTTGACAGTCACGCAAAGTGAAGATAATATCATCTATGGATCTCAAACAGGCATTATTGTTATCAATAAAGATGATTTATCTGCCAGTTTTTTGGCAAAAGAAGATGGATTTTCTGGCGTAAATACATCATTTATTGCCTATGACAAATTTAATGAACAGCTGATCATTTTCTACAAAGACAGTAACATTGATATTCTTAAAGGTGTAGATGTCAATTCTCTACCTTTTATCAGATCAAACTCAAGTATTGTCGGTAGTAAATCCATAAATGACTTGCATCTTGTTAATGGAGAACAATCTTACATTGCTACTGATTTTGGAGTATTGGGCTTTAATCCTGCTAAACAAGAGTTTCCCTTTACAACATTTACCGATTTGCGCGTTTTCTCTGTTCAAGTTTTTAATAATGAACTATATGCAGGAACAGAAGAAGGTCTATACAAGGTTGCACTTGATGGTCGCAACCTTTCCGACTTTAATCAATGGACATTAATACCTTCGTCTAGTGGACTACCCCAATCTTATGAAGTTTCTGGAATGGGCGTCAAACATGGTCATTTATACGCGCATATTGATAACAATATTTACAAAATGAATAATGATGGATCATTTAGTTTATTGTTTAAACCCACTGCGGCTCAAGGTACAATTAAATTCATCTCTGATGAGGGTACATCTATTATGGTAGGTATGCAAAATGCATCATTCAGTGGTAAAATGATATTTATTGACGATAATGATAATATCATAAACGGTGTGTCTGATTGTTTTTCACTAGTGGAATATGCCATTGAAGATGAAAAAGGTAGGGTTTGGTACGCAGATCTTTGGGATCCCATAAAATATACTGATACAAAAACTTCGACTTGCCAGAGAATATCTTTCCGAGGACCATTTGCAAATACAGCGGGTAAAGTTGCCTTTAAAAAAGATGTTGCATATGTAACTTCCCAGGGTATCACTGAAAGTTTTCAGCCTACGGGTACTAGATGGGGATATTATAAATATGAAAATCAAGAGTGGACAAACTTTAATCAAAGTAATATTCCTCTGATGATTAATACTGACTTCTCAAGTGTAGAAGCTATCGCTTTAGATTCCAAATCACCTACAGTTTACGTCGGTGGTTACTGGAATGGTATCATAAAATATAATGAAGAAACACAAGAAACCGAACACTTTAATAAAGACAATAGTATCCTCCAGCCAGTAGAAGGAGATTTTGCGAGAACAAGGATAGCAAGTCTAGCCTTTGATAAAGATGAGAACCTCTGGATATCCAATTATGGTGCACAGAAACCACTTGTAGTAAAAACTAAAGAAGACATATGGTATAATTTCGGTGTTCCATCTGCTACCAATCTTACAGATATTGTTTTTGATGATAATGACAATAAGTGGATTGTGGTAGCAGGAGTAGGAAATGGTATGATTGTATTTAATGAAAATGGCTCTTTAGCTGATCCCACAGATGATAAAATAAAGTACATCACCAGAAATAATAGTGAAATTACTGGCAATAAAGTAAATTGTATAGCGCGAGATCTTGATGGATCTATTTGGGTAGGAACAGACGAAGGTCCTGTCGTATTTGATTGTGGGGATCCATTTGCCACCGCATGTAGAGGTACTACTCGTAAAGTTGTAGTAGACGATATACCTGCTCCATTGTTAAAAAGTGAAGATATTCTATCCATAGGCATTGATGGTGCAAATAGAAAATGGTTTGGTACTCGTAATGGTATCTTTGTGCAATCATCTGATGGGACAAGTCAAGTAATAAAATTTGATACAAAAAACTCTCCATTATTGACAGATGTCGTTACAGAACTCACCTTCAACTCACTCACTGGAGAGATGTTTATCATTACTACTGGCGGTATACAAAGTTTCAAAACAGAGACCACCGGTGGCGGCCTAAGCCACAATGGTTCGCAAGTTTATGCCTTCCCAAATCCTGTGAGACCAGATCATACAGGTCCGATTGCCATCAAAGGACTCGTTAGAGATGCCAATGTTAAGATAACAGATATCAATGGTAAACTGATCTATGAAACAAAAGCTTTGGGCGGACAAGCTATTTGGGACGGTCAAGATTATAATGGTAGAAGAGCCGCTACTGGTGTCTATTTAGTTTTCAGTGCAAGTGAAAATACATCTAGAGACAAAGAAGCATTTGTCACTAAGATACTAATTGTTAACTAACAAGCGCTGTGCTTGTTTCTAGAAATCTTGCGTTACTCTTTTGTATGATTTCTAGATAATATTGTTCATAAATTGGTAAGATTTCATGGATGTCAAATCTTTTTGCTTGGGCAAATGCATTTTTACGAAAAGATGCCAACTTTTCTTCATCTTCTAGTAGCTGTACACATCTCTTTGCCATACAATTTACATCCGCTACGTCACACATATAACCTGTGACACCATCTATATTTACTTCAGGAATACCGCCTGCATTTGAAGAGATCACAGGTACTTCGCAAGCCATAGCTTCCAAAGCCGCAAGACCGAAACTTTCGTTTTCAGACGGTAAAATGAATAAGTCAGCAATGGCTAGTATTTCCTCTACAGCTTCTTGTTTGCCTAGGAATCTTATATCTTCACAGAGATGATAACTACGACACAGGTCTTCCATGGTTTTTCTTTCGGGCCCATCACCTATCAAAAGTAATTTAGACCTTACTTCTTTATTTACAATACTAAATACTGCAATAACATCTTCTACTCTTTTTACTTTTCTGAAATTAGAGATGTGTACCAATATCTTTTCACCTTCAGGGGCTATCGCTTTTTTGAAGTGGTCTTTATTGGTTTTGCGAAAACGATTGAAATCTATAAAATTGTGAATAACTTTAATATCTGTTTTGATATCAAATGTAGACAAAGTCTCTTGCTTTAGTTGATCGGAAACCGCTGTCACTCCGTCTGACTCATTGATACTAAACTCAACTACCGGCGCAAAAGAATTATCAGCACCTACAAGCGTAATATCTGTACCATGTAACGTAGTAATCACAGGAATATTAATGCCATGGGATTTTAATATTTGTTTTGCCATATAAGCAACGGCTGCATGAGGTATTGCGTAATGGACATGCAGAATATCTAACTTTTCAAACTTGACTACATCTACCATTTTGCTAGCCAATGCTGTCTCGTATGGTGCATTTTCGAAAAGTGGGTACTCAAGAGACGTCACTTCATGAAAAAAAACATTGGAATGAAAAGCGGTAAGTCTTACTGGTCTTTTGTATGTGATAAAGTGAACTTCATGTCCTTTGTCCGCCAAACCTATTCCAAGCTCGGTAGCGATCACTCCACTACCACCAAAAGTTGGGTAACATACAATACCTATTTTCATTTTATCTATTTTTTAAAACGTTGTTGTTTTGATTGATCAACCATATACTTGGAGTTTTTCCTAAAGACATCTGTCAGAAAGATATTCAAGCAAATATAATCGTTGATAACAAATAATAATTAAAAACGTTTGAGTGTATGAATATTTATACGTAGCATCGATATGGATTGGAATAGTAGTTTAAAAGGTTTTAAGGCTTATCTTCTTTTAGAAAAGTCGCTTTCACACCATTCTATTGAAGCTTATATAAGAGATGTAGGCAAGCTACTGGAGTATGTACTCATCCAAAAAATAGACCTTACGCCAGATAAATTGAGTGGTGATCATCTCACAGGATTTGTTTATTATATTAACGATCTCGGCCTTGAGCCTAAAAGTCAGGCTCGAATTATATCCGGAATTAGGGCATTTTATAAGTTTCTAATCATGGAAGACATCATTGATACCGACCCGTCAGAACTTCTAGAAAGTCCTAAACTTCAACGCACCCTGCCCGATGTACTTAGTTATGAAGAGATTGATTTAATACTGAATTCTATAGACTTATCTCAACCACATAGTCAACGAAACCGGGCAATGCTCGAAACCTTATACGCTTGTGGCCTGCGTGTTTCAGAGTTGATCACTTTAAAAATAAGCAATTATTTTCCAGATCAAGGTTTTGTAAAAGTGTTGGGAAAAAACAATAAGGAAAGACTCGTACCTATAGGAGATTCAGCTGTTAAACACATTAATTTGTATTTAGCAACTGAAAGAATGTCTTTACCTAGTATAGCTAAAGGATCAGAGGATATACTTTTTCTAAATCGAAGAGGAAAGGGCCTGAGTCGAGTAATGATATTCACAATGATTAAAAATTTTGTAGCACTTGCAGGAATTCTAAAGACGGTCAGTCCGCATACTTTTCGTCATTCATTCGCAACACATCTTGTAGAGGGTGGGGCAGATTTACGTGCTGTACAAGAGATGTTGGGACACGAATCTATTTTGACGACAGAAATTTATACCCATGTTGATAGGAATTATTTGCGTGACACGATGATGAAATACCATCCATTAAGCCAAAAATAAACTTATTTTGTAAATTCACCGTTAACATATAATCCACAATAAGACCTTAACGGTTGGCGTTTTATCAGTAACTGTCACTATCTCTTCCCGACTATAATTTATTCACCACAAATTTTTTTATCATGAAAAACATCGTTTTCCTTTTCATTCTATTTTGTACAAGTGTCCCTGTTTCTTCACAATTAGGTCTATCTATTGGTGGTGGTGCAAATTTCAGCAACCTAAAAGTAGACAATTTAGGTAGTTTTAAACCCACATCTAGCACTAATTACTTTCTTTCTGTAAAACCAGAATTTCATCTTACTGAAAATTTATGTATTGCTTTGGATATACAATTTTCTCAGAAAGGCTTTGGTTTAAATGCAGATACCACTGATTTTATTGATGGTTACAAGTTTCAATATCTTGACATAATTCCACAAGTTCAATATAAATTATTTAAGCAATTAGCTATATATGGCGGACTCGGTGTCGGAATCAGGGGATCAGAAAAATACAAGATCAGAGATGCGTGGGAAGAGGCTGTTATGAAAGTATCTAGTGGTACAGATTTTACTTATGTAGTAGGTGTCAGAATATTTGCGACAGACAAACTATTCTTGCAAGCCCATTATGCTGGTGGATTATCTTCTTTTTATAAAGACACCGTTTTTACTGATCCACAAGGTAATGAAATAAAAGATGCGGATACAAAGTTGAGAAATTTTCAACTAGGTTTAGGATACCAACTTTTTTAGTACCAACTTTTAACTAAATATTTTCGTCTTTAAAGTTGTACCAAAATATATAGTATGTCACAGATAATTAAGTTTTTAAAAATCAGTAGTGTCGCTTTGATACTTTTTGTAGTGGCATCGTGCTGCAAAGAAGATTCAACGACTTGTGTAGAAAATTTAGTTAACGATTGCTGGTGTACACAGCAATATGACCCTGTCTGCGGATGTAATAATAAAACTTATGGCAATGCTTGTGAAGCAAGTTGTTTAGGAATTACAGAATTTACACCTGGTGAATGTCCTAAATAATTAGTTCTAACATTCTTTGTAAAAGCAGGAATATTTTCAAACCTAAAGACAAAGGTTTCTCCAAAAAGATAAGCAATCGTTAACTTTAATAGAAAAAGTTGAGTGACTTGCTTATCTTTTTTTTGTGCAAATCTTATTCTAAAGGCGTCACAGATCTTTGTTCTCTAGCTCCTGACAATGCTAAAGTGTACAAATAATAATTTTCGTTTTTATAATTTTTATCTTCCCATTTTTGCCATAATTGCAGTGATGGAAATCTATCGGCATCAAGTGGTTTTGGTGATAAAACCACGATACCGCCCACACCTTTAAATTTTGCAAACAGTTTTAATTCGTTTTCAACAGGTAGATATATTTTGTCTACCCATCTGAAATAACTGAATGGAACGCCATCAGGCAATTCATAAAAACTTCTTCTTGCATACCCAATTACTGGAGTAGCTTCAAATTTATTGATAGCCACAACGGGTACTTTTTCAGGTATTTTTTCTTTGATAAATTGGCCAGCGAGTTCTGCGTTTGTAAACGGTATATTCTTTTCTTCTACTACTGCCTTTCCATTATGGACAATATTAAAAATTGCAAATACACTGATAACAAGTGTAGGTAAGAGTTCTTTTTTTATATCCAAGCCTCTTATCTCTAGCAAAGCAATAAAAAAGATAAATCCCATGCCCCATTGTCTAATACCACCTAAAAAAAACAGAACACTAAATGCTATCATCATTGCTAAAAACATCAAAAAAGTTTTTAGCAATATCTTATTCTTATAAAACACAAAGCCAATCCCTACTAAACATAACATAGATATCAAAAGTCCTATAGAAGTCCATCCGTAAGTAAACGTGTCATTTGTAGAACCGATGGCATAAGTATTACTGAGATTTCCCTGAAAAGAAGTCAGAATTTTGTCCATAAATTCAAGTTTTTTTGCACTTGTTTTGCTAACGTGACCAGAACTCCTAGGAAAAACAGATATTACAAAAAATAATAGTCCTGCAGCTAAACCAATGATATCCTTGCCTTGCAACGCAGTAAAAATATTTTTTTCTTTCATCAGCATATAAAAACCTAGAGCTAATGCCATCAATGCACCATATACCTCGGTCTGACACAAAAGAAAAAGCACCATCCCGAGCTGAACCCGTGAATAATCCTCCTTTTTTAAAAGGCTTGCTGCCCAAAAGGCAAATAATATTACCAGGAAGTAGCCTCTATTTACAATACCATATTCGAAAAATACAAAGTAAGATAATGCTAATAATACTTTGACAATGGTAGGCAGTCGAAACTTAACAAATAGAAAATATAACCCTGCTGCTACTGTGATGGTATGTGCAAAGTGAATAATGTATTCAGGTCTCCCCAGTGAAGAGAAAAATGTAAATATCTTTAAATATACGTACCAAAGTGCCGGGTGACCTTCATAATAAAGGAAAGAAAAAACTTCTGTAAGACTTTTGTCTTTTGCAACAAACCATGCTTGCCACTCATCTTTCCATAACTCATGATAATTAAACTTGAAATATGTAATGGCTATGACAAAAATAGCCCAAATTATATAGTCAATGTATTTATTCTTCATGCTCCTGAATTTTCACAGTCAGCGAATTAATACCTTCTAGACTGTCTTTTCTCGAATGTTGCTCGAATATTAATGTATATTTTCCTGTCTTTTTATAATATGCTTTTGTAGACATTTCTATTTCAATGTCACAGTTTTTGCCCCCACAATCACCGATCCAATTGGTCTGACTATCTGATAATTGAAATGAAACAGGATTTGTTATTTTTTCTCCATCTGGAAAAATCGTTGTCACATTTAAATAAAGGTTTTCAAAAGAAAAGTCTATTTTATGGTTGATACTTAAAAGTAAATCATAAGCAATTGATGTATCTTGAACCTCATATTCAAAACTAATTTTATCAGCATATGACCATGGATTGGGGACAGCTTCATTCTGATCAAAAATGGTTTTTGGTCCGCACGCATACAACATTACAAAAAATAAAACGAAAAACGGGTACTTCACTAGCGAGAATATTTTTAGCAAAATTACTTTACTTTTCATTATTATTTACTCTTACTTGATATTATAATTGCTTTTTAGCTTTTTGGAGACTTCAGATCGACAAATTTATAATAACACCATCCCGTTTAGTTGAAACTTACAATTATTGTAATTGACAATCAAAAAATATGTAAATATCAATATGAAGTGTATATTTGATCTTCTATTTTGCTATTATCCGAATATTTTCACATGAATACAAAAAGGTTTATATTTATTTTATCATGTTTTATTTATTACTTTGCTGGTATCCTCACCATAAAAGCTCAAAATAGTGATACACCAAAACCTCTGAGTAATACACATTACATCAAAAACTGCTTTTTGGTAAAACAACCTGGTGTAATACTTTCAGGACAAAATATACTCATTAAAGATGGGTTTATATTAGATGTTGGACCTAATTTAAAAATACCATATGATGCTCAGATTTTACTTGCTGACTCTATGTATGTGTATGCTGGTTTTATAGATGCATATTCTAATACAGGTATTACAAAACCAGAACAAAAAGATAGACCTAGAATAGCAGACCCTGGTAATCCACCCAATGATATTGCAGGTATCACGCCACAATTTTTATCAAATGAAAATTATAACCCTAACGACAAGTCAGTCACAGACATGCGAACAGCTGGTTTTGGATTATCTCAAGTAGCACCAAGAGGCATGATGCTTCCGGGACAAAGTAGTATTTTCCTACTAGGCGAAGGAAAAACAGATGAAATGATACTAAAATCTGAATCGTCCCAAAATTTACAATTTGAAACATCAAGAGGCGTTTACCCATCTACATTGATAGGGATTATGGCTAAATTCCGTGATTTATACCAAAATGCAAAAATTGCTGGTCAGCATGAAGAGAAGTTTTTAAAAAACCCTAGTGGACTAGCTAGACCTGATTTCAACAAAGAATTAAAATCTCTTTATCCCATCACCACAAAAAAGCAGCCGCTGTACATCGTCGCACAAAAGACTAAAGATGTTCACAAAGCACTTTTACTTAAAGAAGAGTTGGGGTTTGACCTTGTATTAACAGAGGTAAAACAAGGGTGGCACTATATTGAAAAAATAAAACAACAAAATATACCTGTTCTTCTTTCTTTAGATCTTCCAGGAGAAGAGAAAAAATCGCAGGAAAAAGAAGGTAAAGATGGAGAAAAAAAGGATTCAATAAAAACCGAAATTAAAGAAATCAAAAAAGAAAATTTAGATCCTGAGAAAAAAGATTACGATGCGAAGAAAGCAGCAATTATCAAAGAATATTCGGCCCAAGCCGCTAATTTTGAAAAAAACGGAATAAGCTTTGGGTTTTCTTTTTTAAACAGTAAACCATCTGACATTAAAAAGACTATTAAAAAACTAATTGATAATGGTCTTAGTGAAAATGGCGCTTTGAGTGCTCTTACTACCAATCCTGCAAAAATACTTGGCTTAAGTCATTTACTCGGAACTGTAGAAAAAGGAAAAATTGCCAATCTTACCATTACTGACAAATCTTATTTTGATGAAAAATCTGTGATCAAGTTTGTTTTCGTGGATGGCAAAAAATATGATTACTCAGAGAAACCTAGAAAACAAAAAGATAGTAAAACTGACCACAAAATGATTGGTCTTTGGTCCTACGAAGTTGAAATACAAGGCATATTACAAAAAGGTAAAATTAACATTAAAAAAGATGGTTCAGATTTCAAAATATCTGTAAAAGACGATACGTCCGCTAATGAAGATGTTGCCACAGACATAAATGTAGATGGATCTAAGCTCACATTTAGTATAATAGCCAGTCAAAGTACTCCTGTGAAAGTTGATTTTTCGTTAGATTTTGAAGATAAAATTTATACAGGAAATATCAATGTTGCATCTTTTGGTTCGTTTCCAGTTAAGGGAAGTTATGACGGCGACCCAAAACTAAATTTCTAATAACCTAATAACAAACCCATGTTACGCTATATTCTACTTATTATCATATTATTACCAAAAGATCTTTTGTCCCAAAATATTTTGATAAAAAATGGAACAGTACTCACTGTTACCAATGGTGTCAAAGAAAATACAGATGTATTAATCATCAATGGTAAAATCATTAAAATAGACAAAAACCTTACCGCACCAGAAGGTACTCGTATTGTTGATGCAAATAATCAATACGTAATGCCAGGGATTATTGATGCTCACTCACATATTGCATTAGATGTAATCAATGAAGCTACAAGTCCTGTGACTGCCGAAGTTAACGTGGGTGATGTGTTGGATCCTCTTGATGTTGCTATTTACAGAGCTCTTGCTGGTGGAGTCACAATTTCGCATGCTATGCATGGTTCGGCAAATGCCATCGGCGGTCAATGCGAAACCATCAAACATCGTTTTGGTACAACCAATCCTGACGATCTCCGAATGCAAGGCGCACCACGAACCATAAAATTTGCTTTAGGTGAAAACCCAATTAGGGTACATGGTGAAGGTAGTAAAATATCTCCAAACACAAGAATGGGTGTGGAACAAATATTTAGAAATGCCTTCAGTCAAGCACAAATTTATATGAAGGAATGGGATGATTATAAAAAAGGTATCAAAAAAACATCCCCTGAATATAGCCTTCGAAACGAGACTATTGCGGATATTCTTAAAGGTGATATCATTATACATTGTCATTCATACAGAGCTGACGAAATCCTGATGTTGATGCGTGTTCTAAAAGACTTTGGGATCAAAAAAATATGTTTTCAGCATGTCAATGAAGGATTCAAAGTAGCTCCAGAACTAGCTGCTTTTGGTGCAAGTGCCTCAGTATTTGCAGATTGGTGGGCTTACAAATTTGAGGTATATTACTCTACGGCTTATAATGCAGCGATTTTGACAAGAAATGGAGTAGTAACTTCTATAAATTCTGACTCGGAAGAACTCATTAGACATCTTTATCATGAAGCTGCAAAAACACAGCGATATGGCGACCTTACTGATGAAGAAGCATTGGCACTAATTACCATCAATCCGGCAAAACAACTTGGTATAGATAATAAGGTAGGATCTATAGAACTGGGAAAAGATGGTGATATCGCTATTTTCAGTCAACACCCGTTATCTATTTATGCAATTCCTCAAATGACCATAGTAGACGGCATTATCAGATTTGACATTAAAAATGATGAAGCTGATATGCGTATCGATATCAATCCGAATGAGACTTATTCTTCTTTTTATGAGAACCAAAGACACCACGAATCACAAGGTTGTATGCACGGTCTAGAAGAATTGCTTATGGAAGACAGCTACGCCAAATTTATACGGTATAAATATTCTAAAAATCACAGCCATTAATTTCATTATTAATAAAAAGTCATCAAATGCATTCTAAAAAAATATATTTATTATTATTATTTACATTTTTATTTTTTAGCATAAATGCACAACAAGTAAAAAAAGCAGAATCTGGCACTTTTCTACTAAAAAATGGTAATCTACACACGGTAACATCAGGCGCTTTTGTAGGTGATTTATTAATTAAAGATGGCGTCATCGCTGATATTGGCAAATCTATCTCTGTCTCTGATGCAAAAATCATAGATTGTAGTGGAAAACAAATTTATCCAGGCTTGATCGATGGAGGATGTAGATTAGGTTTGGTAGAAATTGATGCTGTCTCTCTTACTAATGACTTTAATGAACTAGGAGACTTTGTCCCACATATGAAAGCACTCACTGCTGTAAATCCTAATGCCGTAGCAATACCAGTCACTAGGGTAAATGGAATAACCACTGTCTTTACCAAACCAGATGGAGGTACTTTTCCTGGAACAGGCGCGTTAATTCATTTATTCGGTTATAACCCTGACCAAATGTCAGCTGGTTCTGAAAGAGTTGTTATGAGATTTCCTTCCACAGGTAAACGTGGTCGATGGGATAGACGGTCTGAAGATGATATAAAAAAGGATGCTGATAAAGCTATTAAAAAGATTAATGATATTTGGGAAACTGCTAATAACTACATGAAAATGGATTCAGCGGCTAGATCTGAAAACATTACTCTTTCTACAAATAATCCACAAATGCTTGCATTGCTTCCTATTGTGAGCGGAAAAGAACCTATTTTTATTGAAGTCAACTCCAAAAAAGATATTGAATCAGCTATCGAATGGATTACTGAAAAAAAATATAAAGCTGTATTTACTGGTGTAGCCGAAGGATGGAGAGTTGCAGATAAATTAGCTAAATATGGAATCCCCGTGATCACTGGACCTATACTTAGTGTACCAGGTAGAGATAATGATAGCTATGATGCATCATATACAAATCCTTCCATAATGATGAAAGCAGGTGTGAAAGTTGCCATCCGAACTGACAATGCTGAAAACGTTAGAAATTTACCTTTCAATGCAGGCTTTGCAGCAGCTTATGGAATGGGTTCAGAAGAAGCATTAAGAGCTGTGACCATAAATACTGCCGAAATATTCGGTGTGGGTGATAAGATAGGAAGTCTAGATAAAGGCAAAATAGCCAATCTATTTATTTGTGACGGAGATGTTTTTGAAACCAAAACGAAAATAGAGCACTTATTTATTAAAGGTTGGAAAATTCCTTTAGAAAGTCGTCATACCTTATTATACGATGAATTTCTGGATAGGACACCTGGTTTAAAATAACTATTAGTGCAATTTGGTATTATTCTTATGTCTCTGCGAATCACGTTGAGTCTTCTTATCCATGTTATCTTTGATGGCATCTGAAAGATTTATGCCGGTTTGATTGGCAAGACAAGTCACCACCCAAATGACATCTGCAAGTTCATCCGCAAGTTTTTTCTTTTGCTCTTCTTCCGATATTTGGGTCTTAAATGATTGTTCTCCATACATTCTTGAAATTAGACGAGCTACCTCACCAACTTCTTCCGTTAATATAGCCATATTAGTAAGTTCAGAAAAATATCTTACTCCTATAGTTTTTATCCATTCGTCTACTTCTTTTTGATACGTTGATATTTGCATTATTCCTTTTGTTTTGTGTCAATAATAATAGTGACAGGGCCATCATTAATTAATTCTACTTTCATATCTGCCCCAAATGAACCCGTAAAAATTTCTCTTTTATATAAATCAGTAAGGTATAAAACAAATTCTTGGTATAATTGATTTGCCTTATCTGGTCTTGCTGCTTTAATGAAAGATGGTCTATTACCCTTTTTAGTACTCGCATAGAGAGTGAACTGACTAACAACCAAAATGTCTCCATCGATATCTGAGATTGATAAGTTCATTTTTTCGTGAGCATCATTAAAAATTCGTAATGATAAAATTTTAGGAACTAACCATTCAATATCAGACTTATCATCTTCTTCTTCAATACCTAATAAAACAAGTAGGCCTTGTGCAATTTTTGCTTTAACTTGACTAGATATAGTCACACTAGCCTTCGAAACTCTCTGAATTACTACCTTCATAAATACTTATAAACATGTTTTTAATAGCTAATATATAATACTTTTAAATATTGCGATTTATAAAAAACTTATCCACACCAAAAATGTACAATGACTAGGTAAAAGTAATGTATAATTGTGAATCTGAGTATAACTCATCATGAACATTATAAATATTATTGCAGTAAATGGTGATAACGTCATCTTTTGCACATAAAATAAAGCAAAAAAGGAATACAAGTTATAATGTGGATAAACTTCGCCATCTGTTTGTTTATATGTTAATTACTTAATATACAGTAATTTAGAACTAAATAAGTTTTTATATAATGTGGATAAATAGGAAAAAAATATTTGATCATTATCTTTTCCACATATCCACATTGCTAATAATGATAAATTTTTTATTTAAATAAAGAATTATATTATTAATACAAAAATAGCTTACTCAAAAAATCAAAATTTCTTTTTCTGTGTTTGAGTGAGTAATTTTGCAGCATGATACAATACAAATTTATTTCAAACCAATTTATTCCATCTAAAGAACTCAGGCTAATTGTAAACTGCTGCTTTCAACCTTTAAATATTTTTAATTTATGAAATATTCAAATAAAGTAATTGTTTGGTTGTTTATTGGTTTGGTTATGGTTTTTATACAAGTTGTAGTAGGCGGAATTACAAGGCTTACAGAATCTGGTCTATCCATAACTAAGTGGGAAGTCGTCAGTGGTACTTTGCCACCATTTACAGAACTGGGATGGGAGAATGAGTTTAATTTATACAAAGAGACACCTCAATATAAAGAAATCAATGAAGGTATGTCACTGGAGGACTTTAAGTTCATATATTTCTGGGAGTATATACATAGATTTTGGGCTAGGATAATGGGATTTGTGTTTATTATACCTTTTTTATGGTTCTTTGCAAGGGGATATTTAGATAAGGCAATATTAAGCAAGTTGGGATGGGTAGTGTTGTTAGCGCTGCTAGCTGCGACATTTGGATGGATCATGGTGGCAAGTGGTCTAATAGAGCGCCCTTGGGTTAATGCTTACAAGTTGTCTTTACACCTATGTATTGCTTTTGCTGTTTATGCAATGTTATTGTGGACTTATCTATTTGCAAAAGAGGAGAATATCACTTTACCAAATATAGACTTGACGGGATTCCGTCGGTTAGTTTATGTCTTTTTAGCTGTATTAGTATTTCAGATATTTATGGGTGGAGTTATTTCTGGTATGAAAGCAGCAGTTGTTTTCCCTACTTGGCCGGATATGAATGGGGTTTATTTGCCTGAAATCATTTTTGACATTAAACAATGGAATGCCGATAACTTTAATAATTATGACAAGAATCTTTTTATGCCTGCTCTAGTCCATTTTGTTCATAGGGGTACAGCGTATATACTTTTCTTGATTGGTTTGTTTTTAGTTTACAGGATTTTTAGCATCATAAATTCACAAGTAGATAAACAACTTTATGTTAAGTTTAAGTTGTTGGGCGTTATAATTTTGCTAGTGCTATCCATGCAAGTTATTCTTGGAATCATCACTGTAATTAGCAGTAAAGGTGAAATTCCTGTTTCTTGGGGAGTGCTTCATCAGGCGGGTGGCTTACTATTATTAACTACTGTAGTTTACACAATTTTTGTACTCAAGATTAAAAAATAAAAAAATAGCTCTATATTGCCACAAATTTTGACAAAACAGCATTTAGCATTATCTAATGGATAAATATATCATTAAAGAAGAAGGTAATTATAAGTACATTGAGACTGGTGGTGAAGGCACACCTTTGGTTTTATTGCACGGATTATTAGGTGCTTTGAGTAACTTCGAGGGTATAATAAATCATTTTAGTAAAACACACAATGTTGTTGTGCCTATTTTGCCTTTGTTTGAGATATCTCTCCGAAGTCTATCAGTGATGAGACTTGTAGATTATGTTGATGACTTTGTGCATTACAAAAATTATACAAAAGTACATATTCTAGGTAATTCTCTTGGAGGTCACATAGCACAGTTATATGCATTAAAGAATCCAAATACTACGTCAAGTATGACGCTTACAGGTAGTAGTGGTCTGTTTGAAAGTGCTATGGGTAATACATTTCCAAAGAGAGGTAATTATGAGTATATGAAAAAGAAGGCTGAGAGTGTCTTCTATGATCCTGCTGTTGCCACGAAGGAGTTAGTTGACGATATTTACGTAACGGTCAATGATCTGAAAAAAGCAATGTGTGTAATTGCCATTGCAAAATCTGCAGTACGTCATAATTTAGAAGATAGGTTAGATGATATCAAATGTCCTACATTGTTAATATGGGGTATTCAAGATTCAGTGACTCCTATTTGGGTAGGTGAAAAGTTTCACGAACTCATTCCTAATTCTGAATTGGTAAAGGTAGATCATTGCGGTCATGCACCGATGATGGAAAGGCCAGAACTATTTAATATTGCACTAGAGTCGTTCATAACTAGGGTAGAAAATAATACGTTTATGACAGACAAAAAAGACACTTATACACTTGATTAATAATTAAATAAGTATATAGTTTATTTTAATTTGTTATGTTTTTATGTATCTATAATGGCTTGAAATTTACTTATATGAATCTTAGTTCAAAAAAAATATTTTTACACTATTCTTAGGCCGTTTTAAAACTACTTCTAAAAGTGTTCTTTCCATTTATAATTTTAGTTTATCAAAGTGCTACTTGTTTAAACAAAAAATCTTTTATCTTACAATTCCTATAAGATAAAAGATTTTCACGTTGTTTACTTCTTTGTTACTTTTCTAAGGTTGTATCTTAGATTTAAGTTTATTATTTTTTTGCATCGGGTTTTCTTGATTTCCCTGTCCCCTTCTTTTGAAGATTTCAAATTGGCTCATTTTGTCTTCTCTAGGGTAAGAGTTATTTGAAGTATCTATATCAGCTGTCTCTAGGTACGGGTCAAGATTGAATTTCAAGATCTTATTATCTGTTTTGTGAACACGCGTAATTTTTCTTTCTCCTTTGCGCCAGATTTCTGCCGGTATTTTTATGAGTTCTGTATTACCATTTTCATAAATGATTTCATAAATAACTGGCATCACTAGGTCCCCTATCCTTTCTATTTCTATTTCATAAAAATAACTAGTACTATTTTGT
Organism: Saprospiraceae bacterium; assembly: GCA_035326365.1. GTDB lineage: Bacteria > Bacteroidota > Bacteroidia > Chitinophagales > Saprospiraceae > OLB9. The sequence continues at coordinate 52,991 of DAOLFJ010000001.1, forward strand.
AATTCTTTTTCTTCGTTTGTTAGTCCGCTTATCGTTTTCTCATAATCAGCTTTATCTTGTTCAGTAGTTATTAATGGATCGTATGACGTATAAAAATCATTTAGAGTGGTGTCTCTTTCATTATATGTTTGTTCTATATCAGTTTTATTTCTGATTGCACTAATTGTTTTTAGTGATTCCTGTTTCTTTTTTTCCTGTTCATTCTTTTTCACTGGATCTTTAGGTAGTACTGTTTTGACCTTAACATCTGATATAGCTAGGTCTACATGATCATTCGTAAAGAACCATCCTCGCCAAAACCAGTCTAAGTCTACACCTGATGCGTCTTCCATTGTTCTAAAGAAGTCAGCAGGATATGGTTGTTTAAACGCCCATCGTTTAGCATATTCTTTAAATGCATAATCAAATAATTCTCTGCCCATAATTGTTTCTCTCAGGATATTTAATGCTGTAGCTGGTTTGCCATATGCATTGTTTCCTAGTTGGTATGCTGATTCTGGATTGACCATTATTGGGGACATTTTAGTTTTATCACCTGCCATATAATCTACTATTTTATGTGCTTCTCCTCGGCCAGATGGATAATCTCTTTCGAATTCTTGTTCGGATAGGTATTGCACAAATGTATTTAATCCTTCGTCCATCCATGCCCATTGTCTTTCATCAGAGTTAATTATCATTGGAAAAAAATTATGTCCAACTTCATGTATGATGACACTTATCATTCCATATTTAGTACGTTCTGAATAGGTACCATCTTTCTCACACCTGCCAAAGTTAAAACAGATCATCGGATATTCCATACCTATTCTATCTGCATTAATTGACCATGCTACGGGATATGGGTAGTCGATTGTATATTTTGAATAAGATGTTAATGTATGTGCTACAGCTTTTGTACTGTATTTTTCCCATAGTGGGTTTCCTTCTTTTGGGTACATGGACATAGCCATACTTGTTTTATCTCCGATTTTCACATTCATAGCATCCCATATAAATTTTCTAGATGAAGCAAAGGCGAAGTCTCTTACATTTTCTGCTTTGAATATCCACGTCTTTTTTGTTTTTGACTTTTGTTTTTCTCTTTCTTCAGCTTCTGATTGTGAAGCTATAATCACTGGATGGACAAACTCTTTTTCTGCTTTTTTATAATTTGCTAGTTGTGCTGTACTTAGGACTTTATCCATATTTTGGAGTGTTCCTGTGGCTGCTACTAAATGGTCGCTTGGTACTGTAATACTTACTTGATAATCACCAAATATTAAAGTAAATTCACCTGATCCTAAAAATTGGTTATTTTGCCAACCTTCGATATCATTGTATGCACACATTCTAGGAAAAAATTGTGCAATTGTATACAGATAGTTATTGTCTTCTTTAAAATATTCATAGCCAGATCTTCCGCCTAGTTTTAGTCTATCGTTAATGTTATACCAGTATTTTATTTTAAAGCTATACTTATCTCCACTCTTTAATGATTTAATAAGGTCTATCCTCATCATTGTGTTATTTAATTTGTATACAAGGTCTTTACCATCTATATCCTTCACGTAGTCTAGTTTAAATCCACCATCAAACCAAGGGTTTAATTTTGTGATATCATTAGCGTCTACCTTATCTGATAATGATTGTTGATTTATTTTGTGTGTATCAGATTCTTTTGATTGAATATTCTGATCTAGTTGTATCCATAGATAGTTTAGTATATCTGGTGAATTATTATAAAAAGTAATTGTTTCTTCACCGTATATTTTTTGGTTTTCGTCATCGAGTTCTACTTTGATATTATAGTCTGCTCTTTGCTGGTAGTATTCATGTCCGGGAGCGCCTGTTGCTGTTCTGTAGGTATTTGCTGTTGGTAATAGATCATACATTTGTCTGAAAGGACTTTGGTCTGTTGTTTGTGACTTGAGTGATGCTAAAGATATAACACTAAAAAGTGCTATGATTATGTATTTCATAAATTGGATATTGTTTGTTTATTTAAAGAGTTATAAATAGATTATTCGTTCTTATTGTTCATTACTTTTTATGTTTCACGTGAAACATTTATAAATTATTTTAAATTAAGTTTTTATATATAAAACTATATGTTTGCTAATCTACATACATTTGTGCTTTTATTTATTGATTATACTAAATGTACTAGAGATAGTTGTTCTTAAATGGATTTAAAATTATTTTACACAAAGTTAAAAATTGAAAAGATTCTATTATCTTTTTTAGTTTTTTTATGCTTGCTCTTATCTGTTAGTTCTGCTTATGACGGTGGTGATTTTGATGTGTATTTGGAAGCTGCCTATAAGCTTTATCATGGGCAAAATCCATATTTGCCACCATATGCAAAAGACGGAATGGGTTACTCTTATAGTCCATTTTTTATAATGTTGCTGATTCCTTTTACGTCTAATTATTTCTTGACGGAATTAGTATGGTGTCTACTCTCCTTTTATTTTGTATATAGAAGTTATAGAATATTTAGTTTTTACTTAGATATTAAATTTGCTGGAAGAAACACATATTTACTTTATGTGGCATTGTTAGTTATTCTTTCATACCAGTTTTTAAGTAATAATATTGGTATGGTCCAAGTAACTCCTTTCCTGATGTGGATTATGTTAGAGTCTATATTTCAGATACAACAAAAGGATAGAAATGCTCTTGGAGGTTTATTATTAGGCATAGGAATTAATATAAAGATCCTTCCCATCGTAATGCTTGGTTATTTTTTTTATAGAGGCTACTTTAAATCGTTTTTTATAGCAATAGTATCTTTCATGCTTTTATATTTAGCTCCTTCTCCATTTTGGGGTTTAGATTATAATATTACTTTGTTAAAGGATTGGTGGATAATTATAAATCCTACTAGCGCTGAGCATCAGGTTGAGACTGGTATTGGAACGCACAGCATGGTGGCTTTTCTTCCTGTATATTTGTCCGAGACAGTAGGTCAGTTACCTTATAGTAGGAATATTTTGGACTTAGATTTAAGCGTTGCTATTGTAATAACTAATATAGTAAGTGTCTTATTGATAATGTTGTCATTACTCTATTTTAGAAGCTTTCCCTTCAAAAGGGAAGTATCTAATAAAAAGACTATTTGGGAAGTGTCTTTCTTTCTCTTACTGATACCTTTGATCTTTCCTCACCAACAGAAGTATGCATTTTTGCTTATATTACCAATGACTGCATATATTGTTTATTTCTTTTTCAATACATGGAATATTTATAATGGTGGTAAGATATATAGGATAGTGTTATTTGTTTTTATTATTTCAATGCTAGTTTTTTCACCTATTCATGGTTCTGATATTATTGGTAAGGATCTGTTTAAGTTATCACAACATTACAGATTAATAACAATTTCTACATTATTAATTATACCAATCTCTTTATTCTGTAGTCCACGAAAACTTATAGAAGCTTCGTATAGTTTACAAAATAAATAAAAAAAGGCCAGCGATTGCTCACTGACCTTTTTGCTAATTTATTTATCGGAGCAAAGATAATAATTAATTTAATTAATTGTACAATATTAGACAATTCTTGCATATATTTATCTTACTCATAGATAGACTATTTTTTATCATTTTGTTTCACGTGAAACATTTAAATAAACTGGCCAGTGAATGATTCCTTAATAGCCTTCAATCCTTCTGGCCTACCTTCATATAATAAGTGACCACCTTCTTTTCCACCGGTAGGACCTAGGTCAATCACCCAATCTGCTGCACGTATGACATCCATATTATGCTCAACAATGAGAACCGTATGTCCGTTCTCCACAAGCGCATTGAAGGCGTCCATGAGTTTATTTATATCATGAAAATGTAGACCAGTAGTAGGCTCATCAAAGATAAAAAATATATGTTTTGATGTGAATTCTTTGGTTAAGAAACTCGCAAGCTTTACTCTTTGCGCTTCACCACCAGATAACGTGCTAGATGCTTGACCTAACTTTATATATCCTAATCCTACATCGAAAAGCGGTTGTAGTCGAGCAAGTATATTCTTTTTATCTTTGAAGAAAATTAGAGATTCTTCTATAGTCATATCTAGAACATCATAAATATTTTTGTCCTGGTAGGTGACTTCTAATACTTCTTTTTTGAATCTATGGCCATTACATTCTTCACACAATAAAGTCACATCAGCCAGAAACTGCATTTCTACTGTTAAATATCCCTCGCCCTTACATGTTTCACATCTACCACCTTCTACATTAAATGAAAAGTGTTTTGGCTCATATCCCTTTATTTTAGATAATTGTTGGTCTGAATATAACTTTCTAATATCATCATATGCTTTTACATACGTCACTGGATTAGAACGGGAAGATTTACCGATCGGACTTTGGCTCACCATTTCCACCATAGTGAAATTCTTAGTGTCTCCACTTATCTTTTCATGTTTTCCTGGAGACGTAGCCACAGGATCATTGATCATTAATTTTAATGCAGGATAAAGTATATGTTTAACCAAACTTGTTTTTCCAGACCCAGAAACGCCAGTAACTACACTCATGGTTTGAAGTGGTATAGTCACATCAATGTCTTTTAGATTGTGTTGTCTGCAGCCTGTAATCTTGATTTTATTTTGAATCTTTCTTTTCTGTTTTGGAATAGGAATACTTTTAAGTCCTGTCAAATAATCAGAAGTCAAGCTACCTGGTACGCCTTTTATAAATTCATCATACTTTCCTGCATACACTAAGTTTCCACCATGAATACCTGCTTCTGGCCCGATATCGACGATATAGTCAGCATTTCTTATCACCGCTTCTTCGTGTTCTATAACCACAACCGTATTACCTAAATCACGAAGTCTCTTTAAGACCTTAACAAGTTTTTCTGTGTCCTTCGGATGTAAACCCACACTAGGTTCATCTAATATATATAATGAGTTAGTGAGATTACTTCCGAGTGTTCGTGTTAGATTTATCCTTTGAGTCTCACCACCACTTAACGTGGCAGCAAGCCGATCTAGAGAAAGATAGCCAAGTCCGATTTCGATCATAGTGCTTAATCTGTTTCGAACTTCTGTTAAGATACGGTCAGAAATTTTTTGATCATGAAGACTTAGTTCTAATTTATCAAAAAACAAAAGCAACTCGTCTATAGGGATGTTTATCAATTTCGTAATATCTACATTCCCAACTTTAACGTAAGTTGCTTCTTTTCTTAATCTCCCTCCTTTACAAACATTACAAACGGTTTTACCTCGATACCTAGATAACATAACTCTATTCTGAATCTTGTATGCACCTTCTTCAAGTTCGTTAAAAAAGGCATCTATCCCTCCAAAATATCGGTTTCCTGACCAAAGAATATCTTTTTGAGTTTCTGTAAGATCTTTATACGGTTTATGAATTGGGAAATTAAATTTGTCCGCATTGCTGACTAATTGGCCCAACCACATTTTTCCTTTTTCGCCACGCCAGCATGCAACGGCTTCTTGATAGATGGTCAGACTTTCGTCTGGAATAACTTTTTCTGGATCTATACCGAGCATTTTACCGTATCCTTCACATTTAGGACATGCTCCGTATGGATTGTTATAATTGAATAATTGATGACTTGGTTCCAAAAAGACGATACCATCGAGTTCGAACCTGTTGTTAAAATACTTTTCTTCTCCGTTTATCACAGAAACATAACATTCGCCTTCAGATTCAGAAAAAGCGACAAGTACAGAATCGGCTACTCTTTTGCGATTATCTTCATCTTCATTGACTACAAATCGGTCAATCAGGATTTTTATTTCTTGCTTTGTGGATATTACGGGTTCGTCTTTATTTATTTTGTCGTTTTCAAGAAGCTCTTCTATTGTTGTGACATTATTTTCATAAATGACTCTACTATACCCTTTTTGCATTAGTAGGTCTAATTCTTGACCTATTGTTCTGTCATGCTTTCGTTCTAATGGTATCAGCAGCTGGACTTTTGAGTCTAGTTCTAAATTAAATATAAAATTTACAACATCACTTACCTCATGTTTTTTTACCTGATCTCCAGAAACAGGCGAAATGGTTTTGCCGATACGAGCGTATAAAAGACGCATATAATCATATACCTCAGTAAGTGAACCAACAGTGGACCTTGCATTTGAAGAGCTGACTTTTTGTTCTATGGCGATAGCTGGACAAATACCTTTTATGAAATCAACTTCAGGTTTTTTCATTCTATCTAAAAACTGGCGCGCATAAGAAGAAAGACTCTCTACGTATCTTCGTTGACCTTCGGCGTATAGCGTGTCAATGATAAGAGATGACTTTCCAGAACCAGAAAGACCTGTGACCACAACGAGTTTGTTCTTAGGGATAAATAATTCTATATCTCTTAAATTATTCGACCGCGCACCTTTGATGTGGATGAATTTTCGGAGTTCTGCTCTTTTTTCTGCCTCAGTAATAAGATCAGCCTGTGAATACAAGACGTTTTCCATGAATAAAAGTACTAATTATATTTAGAATTTATTACCATATCTATTTGATTTACAATATAATATGTATAATTCGACAATTTGATAATGCAATAACTCAGCAAGATATTGCTCAATATCTTAATATAATAATATTGTGGGCTGAAAGTTGTGTTAATTTTAATTTATATCAATGGAAAAAATTCGAATTAATAGATTTTACATAGAACTTTGCCATTGTTGTCTAATAGGTAGCTTGAGAAAGAACCGTTCTTGACAACTTCGGCATTATATTCAGTTACACCAGAAATGTAATTAAATATATATAAATCATATAGTTCGGCATCTGTTCCAAATTCTTTTTTAATATGGTTTTCAAAAGTTAGTTTTAAAGCGGAGTCTGGTTCTGATAAAAGATCTTTTGATAATAAATCACCACAACTATCGTACAATAGATTCGAATGAAAATTTTCACCTTCTAGTTGAACGACAAGCCTTTTTCCATAAGTACAAAAATCGAATACAATTGCAACTAGCGTGTCAGCTTGCGGAAATATCTCAAATGATTGTCGCACAATCTCCGAGTTTAAATGATTTTGATCTATGGCATCACCTACCCCATATGGCATTACACAGTTGTCAAATATGGGTTTATTTTCATCTTTATTACATGATGTTAATAATAATATGGAGAAAAGAAAAGCTAGTGTAAATGTGTTATTAAAATTCAAATGATTTATTTTTTGCAAAGGTATTTTAATTCAGCAAAATACTTTTAGTAAACAATATTTTTATAAACATTTTAATGATAATTTAGACAAATTTTATCCATGACTAGCAAAAATAAAAATTTATTACACCTTTTGATACACGTTACAATAAAATAATTTAACTTAGAGTTAAATTTTCATAAAACGAACATTATGGCTAAGTACATGTGTATGGACACGTTAAAGTTTTTGCTTTTTGATGTCCACAAAGTTCAAGATTTACTTAAGTTTGAGCGATTTGCTGATTATGATGAGGACTCAATGAACATTCTTCTGGAATCAGCAAAAACATGGGCAGATCAAGATTTCTATCCATATTACAAAGAAATGGACGAAAAACCAGTTTATTACAAAGATGATAAGGTTTATTCCCATCCTATTCTTAAAAAAATATTCAAAGATGCAGGTGAGAATAGTTGGATCGGAACTTATTTTGACTACGAAGATGGTGGAATGCAAATGCCACATACTTTAGCAAATGCAACTAATCACATCATCGAAGCAGCAAATAATCATATACCTGGATATTTAGGTTTGACTTCTGGTGCTGCGCATCTGATAGCAAGTTTCGGAACTGATGCGTTGAAAAAGACATTTATACCCAATATGTTGGCAGGAAAATGGGGAGGCACGATGGCTCTTACTGAACCACAAAGTGGTAGTTCATTGACAGATATTGTTACATCAGCAGCACCTTTAGGTAATGGTATTTATAAGATAAATGGACAAAAAATATTTATTTCTGGAGGCGATCATGAAGCTGTAGAAAACTTTGTCCACCTCACTCTAGCAAGGATAGACGGTGCGCCGCAAGGAACGAAAGGAATATCGCTATTTGTTGTACCAAAATATAGACTTGATGCAAACGGCTCTCTTGTTTATAATGACGTAAAAGCGGTTGCAGACTTCCAGAAAATGGGACAGCGAGGATACAGTACGGTGCATTTGGTCTATGGTGAACAAAATGATTGTGAAGGATATCTAGTTGGCGAGCCTAATCAAGGATTGAAATATATGTTCCAAATGATGAATGGTGCAAGGATAGATGTAGGTATGACCGCAGCTTCAACAGCGACGGCAGCATATTATGCATCACTCCAATACGCAAACGAAAGACCTCAAGGACGAAAAATCTTAAATACTGGCAAAAAAGATGTCACCGAAGGCCAAACACTTATCATTAATCATCCAGATGTTCGTAGAATGCTTTTGTTACAAAAAGCTATCAATGAGGCATCCTTAAGTTTACTTTTGGAATGTTCAAAATTGAGCGATCTGGCTCATTGTTCGCAAGATGAAGAAAAAAACGACTACCATTTATTACTAGAATTATTGACACCCGTAGCCAAAACGTATCCATCAGAAATGGGAAGAATAGCTATAAATAATGGTTTGCAGATATTAGGAGGATATGGTTATTGTATGGATTTCCCATTGCAACAATACCTGAGAGATATCAGGATTATGGCTATTTATGAAGGAACGACGGGCATCCAATCCTTAGATCTATTGGGTCGCAAAATTCCTGCTCAAAATGGCAAATCCTTAGAATTATTGATGCAAAATTTTAGCAAAACTATTGCAACAGCCAAAGAAGATGTGGATTTAGCTTCTTATGCTGACAGACTTGCATCAGGAATTGGCGATGTCCAAAAAGCCCTAGGGTACTTAATGCCATATGCCGCTCAAGGTGATTTTGAGAATTATCTTGCAGATGCAACTATTTTTATGGAAATGGCAGCTAATGTAATTATTGCAGAGCAATGGCTGAAAATCGCTTTGAATGCTAAAACTGCTTTATATAATGAAAACAAAAAGTTCGAAAAGTCTTTTTACGAAAGTAAAATTCTTACGATGAAGTTTTATTATAAATATGAATTACCAAAAACCAAGGCAAATCTATCTACTATCATGAACAGTGACAAATTAACAACTGTTGATGATGATAATGAAGTAATTTTTTAAAAACAATAAATAATAAAAATGGGCATTGAATCAATTCTAGAAGCAATAACAAAACAAGCAGCAAACGTTGCACCATTTGGAGCAAAATTAAAATTTGTTCTAGGTGAAGACGTGATTTTAATTGATGGTACAGGAGATAGTAATATTGTCTCTCAAAACGATGAAGAAGCTGCATGTACTATAAGCACAGAAGCGGATACATTTCTACAACTAAAAAATGGAGAACTTAATCCAATGATGGCTGTGATGACTGGTAAAGTAAAAATTAAAGGCGATATGGGATTGGCTATGAAACTTCAGTCTCTCATACAATAGATATAGTACTCTTCGATTATAATAAATTGAGAAAAGGCAAACAACATTGATTGCCTTTTCTCAGTGTTTATTAGTAAAAATATGTTTTTATATAATCAATGATGGATATTCTATTCATCCAACAGTAAATAACTAACGCAATTAAGAAAAACCACAAAACAATTTTGAACTTTTGATAAAAAGCCCTTATTATTTCTCCTCTAGTACGGTATCTCTTGCGCTGACGGTAGGCCATAAATATTAATTATCTTAGAAAGGTAAATCATTAAAATCCTCAGGAAGTCCGCCATCGTTAAAAGAATTTCCTTCTTCAAATATTGGTGGTGATGGTGGCGTAGGACCCTGAAAACCTTGATTATTTTGAACCACTTTATCTACTTTCCATGCGTTAAGATTGGTGAAATACTTTCCTTGCCACTCTCTACCTCTTAGGTCAAAAGATACTTTTACTTTTTCGCCTTCTTCACAAGGGTCAATGACGCCACATTTATCTTGCGTGAGTTGGAACTTAACATATTGTGGGTAAGTGCCTTCTGTAGTAATAACAAATTCTCTTGTTTGAAATGAACTCGATTTGCTTTCTACATCAAATTTTTTGTGAAGGATGCCTTCTATTTCGAATGTCATGTATATACTATTTTAGATAAATAAATTTTTATTAATATGCTTTAGCGAAAATAACCCTTCTAGTAGATGGTTTGCCTGAATAAACACAAACCCCATTTTCTTCCTCTGCATCCAATGGAATACATCTGATCGTCGCCTTAGTTTCTTCTTTAATTTTTTCTTCTGTCTCTGATGTTCCGTCCCAATGACAAGAAAGAAACCCACCTTTGGTTTCTAAAACTGTTTTAAATTCTTCAAAATTATCCACTTTGGTGAAATGATCTTCACGGAATTTTTTTGCTCTATTTAGCAAGTTTTCTTGAATATCTATCAATAATTGCTCTACATAAGATACTACATTATCTAACGGTATTGTTGTTTTTTCTTTGGTATCTCTACGTGCAACCTCGATAGTGTTATTTTCAAGATCTCGCTTGCCTAGGCCCAATCTTACAGGCACACCTTTCATTTCATACTCTGCAAATTTGAATCCTGGACGTTTCGTTTCGTCCATATCAATTTTTACACTTATTCCTAAAGCTTTAAGAGCCTTGCTTATTTCTTCTGCTTTCTGTGTAAGTTCTGCATCCGGTTTTGGAATTGGAACAATGACTACCTGAATAGGTGCCAATAAAGGAGGCAGCACAAGTCCTTCATCATCAGAATGTGTCATGATCAAGCCACCGATCAGACGAGTGGATACTCCCCACGATGTAGCCCAAACATATTCGTTTTCATTTTTATCATTACTGAAAGTGACATCAAAAGCCTTAGCGAAATTTTGACCCAAGAAATGAGATGTTCCTGCTTGAAGGGCTTTTCCATCTTGCATTAATGCTTCGATCGTAAAAGTATCATCTGCACCTGCAAATCGCTCATTTTCTGTTTTAAAACCTTTGATTACAGGCATTGCCATAAACTTCTCAGCAAATTCAGCATATATATCATGCATTTGTCTTGCTTCTGCGATTGCTTCTTGCGAAGTAGAGTGTGCAGTGTGTCCTTCTTGCCATAGAAATTCTGCCGTCCGCAGGAATGGTCTAGTCCGCATTTCCCATCTTACTACATTGGCCCATTGATTGATCAAAATAGGGAGATCTCTATACGACTGAATCCAATCCCTATAAGTATTCCAAATGATGGCTTCTGAAGTAGGCCTAACGATTAACTCTTCCTCGAGTTTTGCATCGGGATCGACCATCAATTTACCTTTATGGTCAGGGTCTGCCTTTAATCTGTAATGGGTTACGATAGCACATTCCTTGGCAAAACCTTCTGCATTCTTTTCTTCTGCTTCGAAAAGGCTTTTGGGGATGAAGATAGGAAAATACGCATTCACGTGACCAGTTTCTTTAAACATCTTATCAAGTTGGTCTTTTATCTTTTCCCAAATTGCAAATCCATATGGTTTGATCACCATACATCCTCTCACCGCAGAACTATCAGCTAAGCCTGCTTTTTTGACTATGTCATTATACCATTGAGAATAGTTTTCTTCCCTACTCGTTATCTCCTTTGCCATTATTGCACTTGATTTTTATGAATTCAGATGATCTGTTAAAATTATAATAATAAAGGTGATTCTTAAACTTTTCGATACACAATAGCGTCTATAAAGTAGAATTCACAAGATAAATTGTCCTAAAAAGTAAATTTTAACACAAAAATGAATAACTTTAGATTTATTTTAACGTATAAACTGGTGCAAAAGTAATAAATTGCACTCGAATTAATAAGAAAGATTTATTTATTGCGATCAAATATTAAAAATTTAAATCATAAACCATGAAAGCCCTTTTATTTAAAAGCATTTTCCTTACTACTATGGTGGGTTACACCGTGGGTTTAAATGCACAATTTGATGATCTTTATTATGACTATCGTAAAGACGAAATAGTCACAGCGCCTACATCTCGCACATATACAGATAATACTCAAGAGAGATATTCAGATGATGAACAGTATGCATCAGACAGTAATGATGGAAATTATTATGACAATGATGAATACGAAAATTATGATGAATATTCTTATGCAACTAGAATAAGAAGATTCCATAGTCCCGCTTCTACAATGTATATGTCATCAGGATTTAATAATTGGTACAATGATTATTATTATGATCCCTTTTTCGATAATAATGCATCCGTTAACATCTTTATAGGATCTCCTTGGAATAGATGGAACAGATGGAATTCATGGGGATACAACGGATGGAACTCAGGATGGGGAAATAACTGGGGCAACAACTGGGGATGGAACTCATGGAATGGAGGATGGGGTAACAACTGGGGATGGAATGGTTGTTCAAACGGATTTAATAATTGGGGAGGTAATAACATTTATTATGGTAACGTATATTATGGCAATGGCTGGAACAATGGAAATAATTGGAATGGCAATGGCTGGAATAATGGCAACGACTATGGTAATGGTACTCAAAAAGTGTACGGAAGTAGAAGAGGAGGTTCATTAACTTCATCTACAGCTGGTAGAACAGCATCTCCAAGACGCGAAGTTGGTGGAGGTACAGGTACAACAAGAATCAATAATGAAGTAAGTGTTGACAAAACAACTAACGGAGTAGAAAGTAGAGCTAGAGGTAATACAAATACTAGTAGATCATATAAAGGGGATATTAAAAACCAAAGTGAAACTGTACGTACCAATACAGAAAACAGATCTAGAATCTATAATAGATCTGAATCGACAACTAGAACACCAAACAGTGATGTTAATAGAACTAGTCCAAATAACAGAACACAGCCTACAGAAAGTGACAGAAGATCGAGTTCAGAAACTAGACAAACCTCACCATCTAGATCTACGACGCCAAATAGATCATCATATGAGCAAAGGTCATCTTCTCCAAGGAGCAACGATTCAGGATCTTCAAGAAGTAATTGGGATTCAGGATCTTCAAGCAGAAGTAGCTCTGGTGGAAGTGTAAGCCCGAGTAGATCATCATCTGGAAGTTCTAGCGGAGGATCTTCGAGATCAAGCAGTGGTGGAGGATCTAGAAGAGGAGGAAAATAGTTTGTAAATTTTTTGCAGAATAAAGTATAATAGGGCTTGGATAATTATTTATTCGGCCCTTTTATTTAATTAAAATTTTTAAAAAGCTTAGAAAAACCTAAGGCATTCTTTCAATATTAAAATAAACCGAAATGAAAATCAACCATATATTATTATTTATCTTTATCAGTACGTAGGGTGTCCAAGCCCAAAATATTTCTGATGTAGTGCGATGGTCTTCTACAGACCCTACTGGAACCGCTCGAACACTAGGTGTAGGTAGTGCATTTGGAGCGATGGGAGGAGACTTTTCAGTTATAAACATTAACCCTGCGGGTATCGCAGATTTTAGAATATCTGAATTCACATTTACACCATCTTTGAGAACAAGTAGCACAGAATCATTTTTCCAATCAGCATCATCAAACGTATCCTTCAATAAAAAGTCTAGCTTGGGCCTTGACAATATTGGTTTCGTTATAGCATCTAATCCTGGTACATCATTGACTAGTTCTAATTTTGCAATTGGGTATTCTCGAATATCAGATCTTCAACGGAATATAACCATTGCAGGAAAAACAAAAGGCTCTATTACTACTTACTTTGCTGAGCAGGCAAATGGATTGACAGAGGATCAGTTGGATGAATTTATATCTTATCCAGCATATAGAACATTTGCAATTTTTGATACTGATGGTGATAATTTTTATGAAACGGATTTTGCAGAAGAAGATTTACCTGTGATGAAAACACAAGAAATCATCCAAACTGGAGGCGTCAATGAACTTACATTTGGATGGGCTGGAGAATATCAAAATAAACTTAATATGGGTATTAGTATCGGTGTGCCTTTTTCTTCTTTTGAAGAGTCAAAAGTATACACAGAAGAAGATCCTGACGATGAGATAGCGACGTTTAATAGTCTAGAGTACACAGAATTATTGAATACTTCGGGAGTAGGATTTAATTTCAAAGCTGGTTTTACTTATAAAATTACACCAGCTATCAGATTTGGCGGTGCATTTCATTCTCCTACTTGGAACCGATTTACAGACAATTATAGTACATCAATGACTTATGATTTTAATGATGGTTTTAATCCAGTCCAACCTCCTTATAATTCACTTGAAGGAACTTTCCAGTATAGAATTACCACACCTTGGAGAGCGATCGGTAGTGTAGGAACCATTTATAGAATTGGTGAAATAGTTGGATTTGTAAATGCAGATTTTGAACATTTAGACTATACCAATGCAAGCTATAACGGTACTGCATTTGATAAAAGTGCTGACGAACAAAGATACACAAACGAGGTCAATAGAAACGTAAGGGAAAGACTAGGTACTGCAACAAATGTCAGATTAGGTACGGAAATGGGTTATAAAAATCTCAGATTGAGGGTTGGCTATAGTTGGGAGCAATCCGCATTTAATGCAGATGACTTTTATAATAATAAAGTGTCTTTTGGTGCTGGCTTTAGAGGCGACCGATTTTTTATTGATCTAGGCATACGATTATCAGAACAAACAGAGGGTTATAATCCATACGTTGTTTTAGATGAAAATCTTGATCCACTGTCTAATATTAGTACCAACAGAACAAGAGGTGCATTAACCTTAGGCTTTAAATTTTAGAATCTATCCGATTAGCTAGAATGTCATAAGAAAAATGTGATCCTATCAATCGACAGGATCACATTTTTCTTTAAACCATGTCTTGATTTCACCTGAAAGAAGTGGCGAAACACTGTCCCACACTTTTTTATGATAATCATTGATCCAAGTTTTTTCTTCTACTGTCAAACGATTATGATCCAAAAGCGTTTTGTCAAATGGATAAAGCGTAAGTGTTTCAAAAGAAAGAAACCCAGAATCCTTGAATTTATTAACAACGATAAGGTTTTCTATACGCATACCATATTGACCTTCTAGGTAGTAACCAGGCTCGTTGCTACTCAGCATACCTTCCACGTGAACGGTCCTTCCTCTTTCAGAATGGGCAGGGGCAAAACCTTGAGGTGGTTCGTGTACATTTAAGAAAAACCCAACACCATGTCCTGTGCCGTGACCATAATTCAAACCTTCAGACCACAGAAATTGTCGAGCAAGTGTATCAAGTTGTACTCCAGTGGTACCTTCTGGAAAAACAGCTCTTGATAAAGCGATCATACCTTTAAGTATTAAGGTGTAATGCTTTTTTTGTTCAGAAGTAGGTTCGCTAAGGGAAAGCGTCCTAGTGATATCGGTGGTTCCATCACTATATTGACCGCCACTATCAACTAGTAAGATACCTTCAGCATTAATTTTTTTGCAAGTATCTGGTTCTGGGTGATAATGAATAATGGCACCATTACCTTTATACCCTATGATTGCACCAAAACTTTCGCCATGATAATGTTCTTGTTTTGATCTATTTTCAGCAAGTTTGAGTGCAACTGCACACTCGTCTACAATTGATTGATCTGCCAAGCTGTGTTCTAACCAATAAAAAGTATTTGCAATAGCTGCACCATCTTTTTTCATTGCGTTCCGAATGTGGGCAATTTCTGTTGGATTTTTGACCGCTTTTAATAACTTAGGAATCGAAGCGTCATGTTTTATTTGGGCATTTATAGCTTCATATACAGTTTGGCTACAAATATTAGGATCTACGATGATGGTTTCCTTTTCACTCAGATTATTTAAGAAAGGGATGATATCATTGTAAGAATGGACAATGACATTATTATTTGTAAAATAAGAGATGATGTCTTGGTTTAGTTTATTTGGGTCCACAAAAAGATGTGCATCCACATTCGAAACAATGGCATAAGCAATCACAACAGGATTGTAATCCACATCGTTTCCTCTGATATTAAATGTCCAAGCAAGATCATCGAGTGCAGATATAAAATGATGGTTTGCCCTTGATTCAGTTATTTTTTGTCTAATATCAGAAAGTTTTTCTTCCACGGTTTTACCAGCAAAAGATACATCATGTACATGTATAGGTGCAAGAGATAATGATGGTCTATCTGACCAAACTTGAGATATCATATCATGACGATGTTCCACGATAATGCCCAGCGGTTCTAGTGTTTTTTTTATACTATCAACAGAAGACTTTGAAAACATTAGACCATTGATCGCAACAACGTGGCCTTTAAGAAGGTTTTCTGATAGAAAATCAACATATGGCGCAGCAAATTGATTTAACATTTTGTGAAGCTGAAATTCAGAGCCATCGAGTTCCATCTCCGCCTGGAGGAAGTATCTTGAGTCTGTCCAGAGTCCAGCATGATCTTCGGTGATAACAACGGTTCCGGCGGAACCTGTAAAACCACTTATCCAAGTTCTCTCTTGCCAATGAGCGGCCACATATTCACTTTGATGTGGGTCGCTACTAGGAATGATAATTGCATCAATGCCAGATTCTTTCATGATTGATCTTAGTGAAAGGAGTTTATCGTTTATGGTCATTTTTGTATTAAATTTATATGTTATGCGTTATTGCTTGTTAAAGTTTTGAATAAATATTATAAATATATTACATGTGTTAAAAAATAAGTTATATATTTGCACCGTAAACATACAATCTATTTGTACTAAAATAAAGAAACTTCGTTGATATTTCTTTTGTTTTAGTAAATGTGGAGTCGTGTAAATGTATAAAATATAAGATTTATGTTAAGACAGAGTCTCAGTCAAAAAATGTTGCAAAAATTATCTCCTCAACAAATACAGTTGATGAAGTTATTGCAAATACCCACAGCTACCCTTGAACAGCGTATAAAAGAAGAGTTAGAATCCAACCCTGCACTAGATGAAGGTGATGATTATGATGATGTGTTTGATCTTGATAGTGAAGGATTTGGCGACGCAAAAGAGCAAGAAGCAGAAGAAAATAGGGACGAGCCAGAGTTTGAATTCGATGATTATCTTAAAGAATATCTTGATGATGATCCTTCTAATTATAAAATGAAAGGCGATGAATACACTGACGAGGAAGAAAGAAGTATGCCTGTACCTGTGGAAAATTCTTTTCATGAAAGTCTTGAGAGACAGTTAGGATTATTGGACTTAACGGATAAGGAAGAGATTATTGCTAATCAAATCATAGGATCTATAGATGAAGATGGATACCTTCGTAGAGAGCCAAATTCTATTGTAGACGATTTACTTTTTGCACATAATATCGAGACGGAAGAGAAAGACGTTCATTTGATGATCAAAAAGATTCAGAAATTTGAACCTGCGGGTATTTGTGCAAGGACACTCCAAGAATGTCTTATATTACAGCTAGAAGATAAGATCGAAAAGGAACCGACAAATCATGTGGCTGAAAGGAAAATTGCTTTAAGGATATTGAACGATTTTTTTGAAGAGTTTACTAAAAAGCACTATATCCGAATGAAAAAGATGATGAATCTATCAGATAGTGAGCTGAAAGTAGCTATAGATGAGATCCTGAAATTAAATCCTAAGCCAGCAGGATCGGTTGATACAAGTAATTCAGGTAGTCAATACATTATCCCTGACTTTATTATTTACAACCGTGATGGCGAACTCGAACTTACGCTTAATAGTAAAAATGCACCAGATCTCCGTATCAATGACCAATATATGGACATGCTCAAAGGATATAGAGAAACAGTGCAAGGTAGAAGAGCAACAAGACCAGAAAAAGAAGCAGTACTATTTATAAAGCAAAAAATCGATTCTGCAAAGTGGTTTATTGATGCAATCAAACAGAGACAAGACACACTTTTCAGAACGATGTATGCCATCATGCAGTATCAGCATGACTATTTCGTAACAGGTGATGACCGAAGGATCAAACCAATGATTCTAAAAGACCTAGCTGAAGTCACGGGTCTAGATATATCCACAGTAAGTAGAGTGGCCAATTCTAAATTTGTACAGACAGAATTTGGTACAAAAAAGCTGAAAGACTTTTTCTCAGAATCTATGCAGGCACAAGATGGTAGTGAAGTTTCTACCCTTGAAATCAAAACCATTTTAGGTGATGAAGTGTCACGTGAAGACAAAACCAAGCCGTTATCTGACGAAAGACTGATGGAAATCTTGTCAGAACGTGGTTATAATATTGCACGAAGAACCATTGCAAAATATAGGGAACAACTGAATATTCCTGTTGCTAGATTGAGGAAGGAGTTGAGGTAAATAGAAGTACTATCAGATCAATATATTTTCCAAAACACATTTTATGGCCATACAATAAGGGTTGTATTCGTTTTCTACCTTTTGGTCAATTGTAGTCAGAAGCTCAAGTACATCATTTCTATTTATAATTCTATTTTTTGTAATTAACCGTCCATTATCATCAATGGTTGGTAGATCTGGGTATAAGGTCCTCTCAATTGCTTCCTTCCTTTTTTTTACCAAGATAGGACTTTTTAATCCAAGCCTTTCAATAGTATTTATTGCATTAATATTTTCTTGATTATTTGAATAGATATTGCCCATTGCGTCAAAAATAAAATTTTCTTCACAAGAAAATTCTAAAGGACTGATTTCAATTGATTTGTCTTCTTTTTTGTTATTACAATGTCTTAGATCTTCTTTCAAAGGTTTATCAGAAGGATTTTTTCCTTCACAAACAGCCAATAAATTATAATAATCGAATGTGTTTTCACTAGGGTTTTCCGATTTTGGTTTTAGGTGGTCTATACTACATTGTGAATTATTTTCAAGTTTTTCCATACAAAAAGCACAAATAAATCCTTGTTCATCAAGCAACTCAGCTTTTAATTGTTTTGTGCTATAATAACAAATTCCTTCTTCTTCATAATTAGGTAGGTTAGATTTTAGTTCTATCCAGGCACTTTCTGCAGGCCTTATTTCTCTACTATAACAGCTTTCTAATGTCTCCCTTTCCTGTTCTTTCCAATCCGTAAATTCTTTAGGTTCAGGATTTTTCTTTACGATATACTTCATAAAGAGCTATTTAACTGTTTCCAAAAACTGGTCAATTCTTTGAACCTCGTTATAATCCGTACCAATTTTGTCAGCAAGTACATCTCTTTTCTTTTTGGCTTCTTCCATTTGTTTAAAGCTCAAAAGTCTGTAAATCTCAGTTATTTCTCCTTTAAATGGACTATCAGGAACTTCATATACCAATTCAAGAATTTCATTAGAATCACGACCATAAGTATCTGGAACTCCATATATTTTAAATTGATCAATAAGACTTATGTTTTCGTCTTTTATTAAACTCAGAACTTGTGGTGAATGTGTGGTGAGAATAAACTGTAAAGCAGGAAATGTTTTTTGTAAAGCAGGGACTATATTTCTTTGCCAAGAAGGGTGTAAATGTTGGTCAACTTCATCAATTAATACTATTCCATTACCGTCTTGCAAGATATTTTCTAAATTAGGGTTAGCCACAACCAACCTTCTAGCGATATCGCTTACCAATAATATTACTAATTTTTCGCCTTCAGATAGTTGAGAAACTTTTATGTATTTATCTTCCTTTTTCAAAAACAAGTCTCCTTCCTTTGATATTTGAAAATTTTGACTTTCATCGGGATTCGATCTAGAAATAAAAAGACTATCATATTGTTCACCTTTTAAAATCTGGAGAAATTTCTTTTGCGCATTTCTAACAATATTGAGTTCTTTGCTCCTGAATTTTGGGTCTGTTCTTAGTCGTTTTTCGTTTTCTTTATCTTCTTCGATTCGCCACCACAAACTAAATTCTTTAAAAGAATAGGTTTTTTTATTACAGGCTTCTATATATGCGTCTAGTTGTGGTAAATGTTTATTATACTTTTTTATTTGCTCATCTTTTAAGTCTGTAGGCACAGAAAAATCTTTTGAAGAATTGAAATATATTAAAATAGGAAAACTAGTTTTATCAGTGGCTTCCTTTATAAACGAACTCACATATGCATCAAAATCGTCTCCTTGAAACGAAAAACCTGTTTCAAAAATATTCTTGTTAATTTCATAAATAAGACTCTTATCTTTTATCTTGAAAGTAATTGCTATTTTACTATTTTTAGAATTAAAATTTACATCATTAGGTTCGAACCATTGTTCAATACTATGATTTGATGAAGAACCTAATTTTAATTTACCAATATAATGATTTAAGATGAGAGAACAAGCATCTAAAATACTTGTTTTTCCCGCACCATTTGCACCGATGAAAACATTTAATTTATCATCAAAAGTGACTTCCAAACGATCAAAACCACGAAAATCAATGAGTTCCAGTTTTTCTATAAACATTGTTCGGATATTTTATTTTCTCAACAAAGATAATACAAATCTACTACATATTCCTCCGATACTTCCCACCAACTTCGTACAAGGCATTTGTGATCTGACCAAGTGTACAATGTTTGGACGTTTCCATAAGTTCATCAAACAGATTTCCATTGTTGATTGCTGTATGCTGCAATTTGGACAAAGTACTATTTATCACGTCTAAACCACGGGTTTGTACATTTTCTACCGTTTGAATTTGTGCTATTTTTTCTTCCTCAGTAGCTCTGATTACTTCGGCAGGAATGATAGTCGGAGAGCCTTCTTTAGATAAAAATGTATTTACACCTACTATAGGAAATTCACCAGTATGCTTGAGCGTTTCGTAATACAGAGATTCTTCTTGTATCTTACTTCTTTGATACATTGTCTCCATGGCACCGAGTACACCACCACGCTCAGTAATACGATCAAATTCCGCCAAAACGGCTTCTTCTACCAAGTCTGTCAATTCTTCGATAATGAATGAACCTTGTATAGGGTTTTCATTTTTTGACAAACCTAATTCTTTGTTGATTATCAATTGGATAGCCATGGCTCTACGTACACTTTCTTCCGTAGGAGTCGTGATCGCTTCATCATATGCATTGGTATGCAATGAGTTACAATTGTCATAAATCGCATAAAGTGCCTGAAGCGTGGTACGTATATCGTTAAAAGCAATCTCTTGTGCATGAAGTGAACGACCAGATGTCTGAATGTGGTATTTCAGCATTTGTGAACGAGCATTTGCACCATATTTGTGCTTCATGGCTTTCGCCCAGATTCTTCTCGCAACTCTACCGATCACAGCATATTCAGGATCTACACCATTACTAAAGAAAAAGGATAGATTGGGCGCAAAGTCATCGATATGCATACCTCGACTGAGATAATACTCTACGAAAGTAAATCCATTGGAAAGCGTAAATGCCAATTGTGAAATAGGATTCGCTCCCGCTTCAGCGATGTGATAACCCGATATCGATACAGAATAAAAGTTACGTACATCATGCTCTATAAAATACTGCTGAACATCACCCATCAATCTCAATGAAAACTCCGTACTAAAGATGCACGTATTTTGTGCTTGGTCTTCCTTGAGGATATCAGCTTGAACAGTACCGCGCACAGAATTAAGCGCTTTGGCTTTTAGCTTTTGATACACATCTGCTGGCAAAACTTCGTCACCTGTTATACCTAATAATAAAGTACCTAAACCGTCATTTCCTTCCGGCAAGGTGCCTTTATAAACAGGTCTTGAGATACCTTTATCTTCATATTTTTGTATTAGTTTTTCTTCTACAACGCCCAAAAGATCATGCTCTCTAATGTATTTTTCGCATTGCTGATCAATGGCTGCATTCATAAAAAAAGCACAAATCGTAGCAGCAGGACCGTTTATGGTCATGGACACTGAAGTGGAAGGATTGCACAAATCAAAACCAGAATACAATATTTTTGCATCATCAAGACAGCATACACTTACACCAGAGTTGCCTATTTTACCATAAATGTCCGGTCTATAATGCGGATCTTCACCATATAAAGTCACAGAATCAAAAGCGGTAGAAAGTCTTTTGGCCGGCAGGCCGATAGACACGTAATGAAAGCGTTTATTGGTTCTTTCAGGTCCTCCTTCACCGGCAAACATTCTAGTCGGATCTTCTCCTTCTCTTTTGAATGGGAATACACCTGCTGTATATGGAAACTCTCCTGGAACATTCTCCTGAAGATTCCATTTGAGGATATCTCCCCAATCTTTATACTTAGGAAGGCTTATTTTGGGGATTCGGAGTTGAGACAGTGATTTCGTATAAGGAATGATTTTTATTTCTTTGTCTCTTACCTTGTAAATGTATTCATCACCAGAATAGTTATCTTTTTTACTTTGCCAAGATTCAATAATTCTTTTATTGTCACCAGTCAAATCATCATAATACTTTTTGTATTCTTGGTCTAGTATTTCGATTAGAGAAGTATCAGAAACAATATTTTTGGTATTGTGAATACTGTAAGCTTTTGATGCTAAATTAGATTGATCTTCAGCTTTTTTGTCATATTGACGGTTATTTTCTGATATTTCTGAGAGGTACCTGACCCTAGATGGTGGTATGATGAATACTTTTTCACTATCACCTATGGGAAGATCTATTTGCGTTCTTAGATCTGTTCCTGCTTTTTCATCTATGACAGCAATCAGTTTTTTGTAAAGTTTATTCGTGCCAGGATCATTAAACTGAGAAGCGATGGTGCCATACACAGGAATGGATTCAGGATCAATGTCCCAAAGATTGTGATTGCGTTGATATTGTTTTTTGACATCTCTGACGGCATCGAGTGCACCTTTTTTGTCAAATTTATTGATAGCAATAATATCAGCAAAGTCAAGCATATCTATCTTTTCCAATTGGCTTGCTGCTCCGTATTCAGGTGTCATAATGTACATAGAAACATCAGAATGATCTACAATTTCTGTATCAGACTGTCCGATCCCAGAAGTTTCTAGAATGATGAGATCAAAACCTGAAGCTTTTAGTACATTTACAGCACCTTGTACGTATTTGGACAAAGCAAGATTGGATTGTCTTGTTGCTAAAGATCGCATATAAACACGTTCATTATTGATCGCATTCATTCTGATTCTATCACCTAAGAGCGCACCACCGGTTTTTCTTTTGGATGGATCTACAGAAACGATGGCTATTTTTTTGTCTTTAAAATCTAATAGAAATCTTCTTACCAATTCATCCACCATACTAGATTTGCCCGATCCACCAGTTCCTGTGATACCCAATACAGGTATTTTTTTGGTAGGAAATGCAAGTTCACGTAGGAGATGCTCATGTTTTTCTGGGAAGTTTTCTAGAGAAGAAATAACTCTAGCTATGTGGTGTGGATTTTGGTTACCGAGTGCTTGTATTTCTGCATTTAATTGATCACCTACAGGAAAGTCACATTGTTTCAGTAAATCATTGATCATCCCTTGCAGTCCCATGTGTCGGCCATCGTCGGGAGAATATATCCTAGAGATTCCATAATCGTGTAGATCTTGGATTTCTGTAGGAAGAATGGTGCCACCACCACCACCAAAAATTTTTATATGACCGCATCCTTTTTCATGAAGTAGATCGTAGATATATTTAAAAAACTCATTATGGCCACCTTGATAAGATGTAATGGCTATGCCTTGTACGTCTTCTTGAATGGCTGTTTCTACGATTTCTTGAGCCGATCGATTATGTCCAAGATGTATGATTTCAGCACCTGATCGTTGCATGATACGTCGCATGATATTGATGGCAGCATCGTGTCCATCAAAAAGTGATGCCGCTGTCACAATCCTTATCTTGTTGATAGGGTTGTAAATTTGCTCTTCAGTCATATTTGGTTAAGTCATTAGGTTGCTGCAAAAATACAAAAATAATTCATTAATTCAAGTTCGACAGAAATCTCTAATTTCAAAATGAAACTCCCGTAACGATACCCATATACTGTGCTACTTCAAGGTGTGATTTTAACAAAACGCCTATATATGGTCTGAAAGTCCAATGATTTGGAAAAGGATACACATTGAAGTTAATTTTGAAGTAGAAAGGTGTATTTATTTCTGAAAGGGCAGGAAATGGTAAATAGTATCCCGATTGAACCCTAAAGGCTAGTTTTCCGAATGTTAAATCAGTTGCTAAGTACGCAGCGGTATTTGTTGCTTTTTCTTTTGCTTCATCATATGGGATAAAATCCTGATAAAGAAATTGAAAAACGCCCTGACTGTATTCATATTCGCCACCGACTATTATTTTCCAATATGGAGAGAGCGCATATGATCCACCTACATTTACAAAATAGGTGCCATACTTCGGTCCACCGATATCTGCTGCTTCTGAAATGCCATAACCGAGAAGTAATTCTCCACCCCATTTTTTTGAAGTCATCGTTGTGTCCTTCTCAATTGCCAAAACTGGGCTATCTTTTATTGGACTTTCTCCCAATTTTTGATGTAACGTTAGTGTATATCCTACCATATTTATGCCAGCATTAGGCGAAGATGTCCGTGCATTCGAAAAATGGGTTAGGTGAGTTCCGACGGATACACTAAGGTTTTTATAGACTATTTGATCAATAGCAAATCCTAGTTGTGTGATATTATTCCAATGCGAACCGATGGCATTATTGGTTCGATTGGTGAGTTTGTCATATTTCTTGGAAATGTAAGCCAAGCCTGTACCAAAATGAAAATAGAACTTTGTCTTATGAACTGCAAAAATATCAAATTGCATAGAAGGGAAAGCACCGAAAGCACTTCCCAAAACGCGATCGTCACCAATATGAAAATAAAGTGCATTATAAGATATCGTGGGTCGTTTCCAATATTGGTGCCAACCTTCTGCACCATTTACTTTATGGCTATAATGGGTTTTCCAAAAGTATGATGACGTTGGTGATTCAAAGGTGCTTTTTTTGGAATGGCGTATAAACTTCGAAGGGCTATAACTAATGCCGACAGAATGCTGAGATTGTCCTGATGTGTAAAACCAAAACGAAAAAAGAAGGGATATTGAAATTAAATACCTTCTTCCACCCATTTTTTAACCAGATTTTCGGCTTTTTTAAGATCATCGTGCATGAGTCTATCTTCTTCGAGAAAAGAAACCTGACTTCTTAACCCTGCATACATTTCTTCTAGTGTATCTGACGACTTCACAGGTCTTCTAAACTCAAAAGCTTGTCCCGCAGTCAATAACTCAATACCCAACAAAGACTTCAGATTTTGTAATACTTTGTAAGCTTTTGTGGCCGCATTTGCAGCCATACTTACGTGATCTTCTTGACCCATACTAGACACAATAGAGTCGACAGATGCGGGTGTACAATACTGTTTGTTTTGACTTACTATCGAAGCAGCCGTATATTGAGCAATCATAAAACCAGAGTCTAGACCAGGATATTTGGTTAAAAAAGCTGGTAAACCACGGTCTCCATTGATGAGTTGATATACTCTGCGTTCGGATATACTACCCAATTCTGCCATCGCAATAGCCAGATAATCAAGGACTAGTGCCAATGGTTGAGCGTGAAAATTTCCTCCAGAAAGAATTTTGTCTGCTTCATGAAATACATTAGGATTGTCAGTCACCGAGTTGAGCTCAGTATTTATGATTTCTTCTGCATGTGATATCGCTTGGTAACTCGCACCGTGCACTTGTGGTACACATCGGAAAGAATATGGATCTTGTACGCTGAGTTTCTCGATATTTCTTACACCACTTTCAGTGAGTAGTTTATGAATTTGTGCAGCTGTGATAAGTTGTCCTTTGTGCGGTCTGATGTCATGGAGCAAATGATCGAATGGTGAGATATCACATACGTAAGCATCCATGGACAAAGCAGCAATTTTATTTGCAAGGTTGAAAATGCTTTTTGCTTCAGCAACGATAACCGACGCATATGCTAATGAAAACTGCGTGCCATTGAGCAACGCAAGACCTTCTTTTGATTTTAAAACAATAGGTGTTATGTTTTTGATCTCCAACGCCTTTTTGCTATCCATCATTTCACCGCCAAGATATACTTTTCCTACTCCGAGTAGCGGCAAACTCAAATGAGCGAGTGGAGCTAGGTCTCCAGATGCACCGAGGGAACCCATTTGGTAAATAACAGGTGTAATCTCAGCATTATACAGGTCAATAAGCTTTTGTACTAACTCAACTCTAACACCAGAACAACCGTGTGAAAGATTAAAGATTTTGAGTAAGTGTATGAGTTTACATAAATATTCAGGTACAAGATCTCCCATACCACATGCATGAGAAAGTACTAGATTTTCTTGAAGTTTTTCGAGGTTTTCATTTGAAATCTGAATGTTGCATAAAGACCCAAAACCAGTGTTAATTCCGTAAATAACCGAGTCGGGATCAGATACTCGAGACTCTAAATATTGACGATTAAGTATTATTTTTTGGTAAACATCTTGTCCTAAAGAAACAGGTCTTGCTTCTTTTATCAAGTTGTAAAGTTCTGACACGTCTATTTGGTCACCATTAATGATATATGGGTTCATAGATTTTATTTGGCAATAATGATTGTTCGTTTAGTAAAAAACGAAAGATTAACAAAAACTAGAAATGGATTAAACAACTAAAAGGAATTAACAATTCTGAAGAAATTAAAAATCAAAATTTTAAAAACACATTAATTAAAGTAGTTAAAACAACTATTCTTGGTGCAAATGTAGCAGAAATATAGTTGTATTTTCATTAAAAAACGGTCAAAAGTGTTTCTTAGATTGAAGCTATTTTATAAAAGTACATTCAAATAGATACGAAAAACAGTCTTATTGACGTTAAACTATAGTTAAAACAAGATCTAAAACCTTAAACAAATCCAACGTAACAGATTAATTATCAATTGTGTATATATATATAATGGAATTTCAGAACTAAAGCCTTAGTAACTTTTGGATTAATGTTATTGTCTTATATATATGTACAACGCAATAAAATTGTATTTTTGACAAATTTTTTTCTAACCGCATTTAATTCACGAAAAATGAACACAAAAAAGATCTTTTTATCCGCTATTATTATGATAGGATTTATGTTTAACATGAATGCTCAAAAGATAGCTATCGTAGATATCAATGAAATCTTATCGACATTGCCTGATTACAAAGTAGCTGAGACAGAACTAGACAGAATTTCTGCTGAATGGAGACAACAAATAGCAGTTGAGTTTGACAAAGTGAAAAGTCTATATAACAAGTTTCAAGCAGAGCAAGTCCTTTTAAGCGCTGATGATAAAGCAAAAAAGGAAGAAGAGATTGTTAAGAAAGAAGCAGAAGTAAGAGAGCTTCAAAAACAAAAATTTGGTCCTGAGGGTGAATTATTCACAAAAAGACAAGAAATGGTGTCACCGATCCAAGAAAAAGTATTTGCTGCTATTGAAACATATGCTGCAGATAAGGGTTTTGACATTATCCTAGACAAAGGAGGTGCATCAGGTATTTTGTTTACAAATCCTGAATTTGATAAAACGGCAGACCTTAAAAAGAGGCTTAATATCAAAAATTAAGGTTATTTTTGCGCTCTTTAATCACAAAACAATTTATTAAAACACAACTTATTATTATAATGAACAAAATAATTTTAGCCTTTTTCTTAGTATTTTCGATTCAGTTTGGTGTTAATGCACAAAAAATTGGATTTATAAATACACAAGAGATATTGACGTTATTGCCAGAAGTAAAACAAGCCAATTCTGATATTGAAGTTATGAAAGCAATGTTTCAGAAAAAGGGTCAAGATATGGTACAAAGCCTTCAGGCAAAATATCAAGATCTTCAAAGAAAGCAGCAATCAGGAGAGTTGGCACCAATAGAAATAGAAAAACAAGCAACAGCATTGAAGCTTGAAGAAGAAAAGTTGGGAGAGTTTGAGCAATCTAGTCA
>DAOLFJ010000398.1:0-3850 GCA_035326365.1 Saprospiraceae bacterium
CTTTGATTAACCACAAATGTGTCTGCGGAGCACTGAACCGCCACTTTTGCCAAACGCCTGTTATGCGTTCGGCTTTCTTGTCCTACCATTGCTTTGTTACGCTTTTTAATTTGTTATTGTCAAAAATAAGTGAAATTCTGTCAAGTGAAATTGTGTCTTTTTTGAAGTCCATATATTCATAAAGTCTGTGGTCTTTAAGCTCTTTTTCTATTTGATTTTTGGTCAAGTCTGTCTTGTTGATTATTTCAATTAAATTGTCAAGGTCGTTTTCGGTGTCTGTGTAACCTTCCTTTTGATATGTCAATGTAACAGCTTGGTCAACTATTGAATAAACACCAAATGCTGTCACGATAAGCAAAGCTGTCAAGCAAACCCAAAATGCAATTTTCCATTTATTCATTTTCTATTTCGATTTCAAAAGTTTCTGTAGTTCTGGAAATTCGTTTTCAATTCTCTTATCGTCCATTTTACCGTCTTTGTCATTGTCGCCATATTCTAAGCCTGCCATAATAAGACCTTCAATTGAATTAGTTTCTTCTTTGTTTAGTTTCTTAACCATTGAAGCGAATTCCTTTTCTCCAATGCAATAAATTATTTGAGTTATTATAAACCCTAAGTCGTAACAACCTGCACCACCACCGCACCAAAATTTATTTAGTTTAGCTAATGCTTTTTCGTCTTTATTTAAAGTCTGATGAATAAGTTGTCTAAGTTCTCGGTTGTCAGAAAGACTTTGATTTTCATATAAAGTATGGTCAATGAGAATTCCGTCAACTTCATTTTGTCTGCAAGAAGTTAATGTCAGTCCGACTACTAATGTTATGAATATAATTTTTGTCAATTTCTCAATGTTTATTTGTTTCTGGGTCGTCTTTTAAGCTGACGCATAACAATTGTCTTGCCGCCAACTTGCGGCAATCTCGGGTACAAATATATGTCCCTTTCTTCATAAATCCAAATCATCTAAGGGAGATTTAATATCTGACTTCATCTTGTCTGTGATATGGGTATATATGGCTGTGGTCTCTGGTGAGCTGTGACCTAGATATTCTTGAACTCTTCTGAGATCGACACCATTTAGGATCATATGTGTGGCGAATGTATGTCGTAAAGTATGAACAGTTGTGTTCTCATCTACACCAGATTTTATAACGGCTTGTGTAAGTATATTTTGGACACTTCGATCACTGTATTTGCCGCCAGTCTGCCCTTCAAACAAGTAGAACTTGGGTTTGTATGTATCCATATATTCTAATAAGAGTTTTTTGACCTTCGTGGAGAGTATAGTGATTCTATCTTTCTTCCCCTTGGCACATTTTACTTCTATGATACCCACATCAAATTTTACATCTCTAATTTTCATTTTGGTGAGTTCGCCAAGCCTTAGACCTGCTGAGTAAATAAGTTGCAGGATTGCTTTATGTTTGATATTTTGGGTAGCATTGAGTAATTTTTTAGTATCTTCTTTACTCAAGAATCCAGGTAATTTTTTTGGTCGCCTTGGTCTTAGATCTGTTATATAGAATTGTGCACGCCCTTCTATCTTTTCATAATAGAATTTTATGGCATTGACCAGGCCATTTTGGGTGCTTTCAGATATTTTGGCATCATTTATCTTGTAAAGCATAAATTTTTTGATGTCATCAATGGTGATTTCTAACGGATTCTTTTCTCTGTGATAAGATAGGAACTCTGCAAAACTACTTAGGTATGTTTTAAGTGTACTTTCCTGATATCGTTTTACGATCAGATGTTCCTTCATTTTTGCTAAAGCGTCTTGTTGTGAAGGCATAAGATCATATTTTATTACAATCGGTTTCTGATTTTGCGGTGCTATCGGTTTGGCTTCTTGCGGCGTTAATGTCAGGACGTCAGTGCAAATATTGTATTTTATACCTTTAAATCGTTCTTTTATCATGGACCAATTTTGGTCAGAGTAGGGTATGAGCCATACTTTTTGCGTCTGATTCCAATATCTGCCGGGACATGATCGAATACGTTCCATCTCTTGGCTATCCTTTATGATGTGAAAGGCGAAATACGAGTTTTGATTACTATCAATTGCTTTTTGTAAGATCATTATTTAATTTTAGAATTTGCAAATATATCAAATTACTATGCTCTCAATGATTTGATATACAGTTTTTTATAATTATATTCGTTGCTAACGGTTAATATCGAAATTAACCGTTAGCGATTAAAATTGATAGCTTGAAATACACATATTAATTCATTTTATCCTTATTTTTGCAACATATTTTTCTTTATTCTTATTCATCATTCGTCTCTTAAACTTAATATACCTACATCCATGAGAACTTGCAAAATGTGTAAAACCGAAATCATTGGTCGTCGGGATAAAATATTTTGCTCCGTAAGGTGCAAGTCCGATTATCATGAAAAACTGAGCAAAGTAACGCATACTGCATCTGAACGTATCGATAAGATTTTGCATCGTAACCGATCTATTCTACTAGAACTAATGGGCAAGAATGGTCTCCAAAAGAAAATCCCCAAAATAGAGCTCGACAAAAAGAAATTTAATTGGACATACATCACACATTATCATGTCAATAATCAAGGTAAGGAAGTACGGTATCTTTATGACTTTTCTTACATCATTTTTTCAGACCAAGAAGTATTGTTAAAAAGGGTAGGAGGTGCTAAAAACTGATTTATTGTTTTCTCCATCTTAAATCTTAATTGCAATCATAACATTATTTCGTTTAACGTATAATGTTTTAAGGACATACTCTTTCTTTTAATCTTAATCTCAATCTCAACCTTAACCTTAATCTCAACCTTAATCTTAACTTAAACCTTTCCTCATGGCTTCGCCGACAATAGGTCGCAGTTTCCTATTGGAATTAATTTTGTAGCACGTGCCATATTCCATTGATGGACAAATATTTGTCTGCTCATCATCTTATGGCGCAATATCATACGGAAAGTATGGAATTGTCGAGCTTCAATGAGTCAAATATACAGTTTAAAATGAACGGCAGTGTGGTTTTAAGATGTATTTTTTTGATCACTTTTATTGTGATTTGTTGTTTCATTAGAGTAAGTGTAGCATTTTATGGACGGTAGTGGAGACTCTAAATTTGATTGGTATCCCTTTTTTACAGAGAAACTAATTTAAAATTCATTTTGTATCCTTTAGGATCAAGGTAAAATAAAATGAATTCTATAAAAGGTAAAATATTTGTATTTTTTGCCAAAAGATGTAATTACCTATGTTTGTATGTTTAGTTTGTAAATAGATTTTCACTATTTGATGTTGTCTATGTATGATAGTCCGATTAGCTTAAAACATCGACGCATAACTTTGTAATCAGTGAGGGTTTGTTTGCAGCACTGAAGTATTCTAAAGATTCACTTCGACGATATTTATTGATGCTTGAATGTTGGAAAGAAACGTTTAAGCGTTTGTTAATTTGTTTTAATTGTTACAAAGAAACTTTTGAGAGATGCCTTGTCCCACTTAAGTGTTGCAAAGAAATCTTTGCGTGTTTCTTTGTAATACTTGAATGTTATCTTGTAATCTTTGAGTAAAAGCTCTTAATGCACATGGATATATTATAAATTGATGTAAATATTTTCTTAATCCATGTGGATTCAGAAAATATTCATGTGGATATAGAGAATATTTATCTAGATTCAGAAAGTATTGATGTGAATACATAAAATATCCACATGGATGTTTTATGTATTCAGTTAGGTGTATAGTATTTTCATTTGAATATAGAATGTATGCAATTGGATATTTAATAAATGTAAGTGAATACATGATACATGGATGTACATTTCTAAAATATTGACTTTAATAATGAAAATATTAGAAATTAAA
>DAOLFJ010000399.1:0-3850 GCA_035326365.1 Saprospiraceae bacterium
TTAAGGTTAAGAATAAGATTAAGGGGAAGAGTAAAATTGAATATGGAATAGGTTTAAGTTTCAATAATAACCCACAAATAAAAGCGAGACGCTTTTACTAACCCAAGCTTCGCGAAGACGCTAAGCTTATCGGACAAATGCCTTAATCAATTCAATCTTAAGCGATTATACCATTCAACGCCTAAACTTAAACAATAGATCAATAATCATATGTAATTTGTCCAATATTGATTCTAAATCCTGCGCCTAAATAATGCTGATCTCTCGATACGCCTTCTACAGCAGTTTGCCGCCACATAGCTTGTATGTCAAAAAAGTAATTATGAAAAAACTCATAACTAGCGTCAAAATTTATAGCCATAACTTCCGTTTTCAAACCTTGACCAACTACATTTCCATATTCAAGTTGTCTATTTTCGAGTGGTAACAATATATTTCCTCCCCAATTTTCACCAGGTCTATCATCTCCGTAAGTTGTAAGTAATGCTTTGGCAGTAAGGTAGATTTTATTATGTGGTTTGAAGCGAGCTATCAAAATAGTTTCTCTAAAATTGGCACCTAACGGATGTGCTAATGGCTGATTAGCATGTGCATAATTAGCTATAGAATAGTCTCCCAAAGTAGGCAAAGTGTCTCGATGAGAGTAAGTGTATGGGCGCACCACATTATGCTCTAATTGCAGGTCAAAATGATCAATTCCAAAAGCATTTATATATTTAATACCTAGCTGACCGCCAAATTTATTTGCCCACCAACCCGTTTGTTTTCGGACTTCAGATAGTTTGAATTCATCTAAGATAAGTTGTCCATAAAGTGAGATACCTTTGATGGGATTGACTTTAATGTTAAGGCCCAACATGACATTATCGGGACTGTCCAAAAAATGTTCTACAGCCCTATACAAAATAACAGGATTCAGATATTGGAATTCAAAATGATTTTCCCTTGCAAAAATAACAGTCTCGAATAACCCTATTTCAAATTTTGCATTTGGTTTAAATGCCAGGTAATGAGTGGCTGCATACTTTTTAGGTAAGACGTTGTCACCAGGATTTCTAAGAGTAGAAGTTGGCGCTAACTCAGCAAAAATATTTTGATATTGAAATTTCCAGATTCTTGTATTGAATTTCAGATATAGATAATTGTGGCTATAATCAGAAAGCAACAAAGATCTAATCCCATTTCCGATAAAATGACTGCCATGACCAAATTCAATATTGATACTTTTCACAGGGTTAAAACCAACATAAGCGCGTGCATTAAAATAGTCATATCCATTTAAATTTCCTATTACAGATGAACTATAACTTTTCCAGAATCCTTGTCCAGGAATAGTACCAAATTTCTGAATTCTTTCATCAACAAAGCTAAGGTAACTACGTTGATTTTCTAATAATTGTGTATAAACATATACTTTTTCGTCAATATATGCGCGCAACTCAATACCTCTCGTATTCTGAAACACAGTATTGGGGTTATTTTTTTCATTTAAGTAAGTAAGTTGTACCACTGGATTAATATACATCTTGAATGATGGCGTCTCCAATTGTATAAAATTAGCTGGCGTTTTATAAAAATACTTTAGAAATGATTTCTTTCCAAAATCTTTTTTTGACTGTTTGAGAAATTCACTATCGTCAATATCACTTTGTCCTGCCCTGAATATGTCATTTTGAATACTATCATTGGATATTTGTTCATAAGATGGCAAAAATTCATAATTATCGGCCATAAAGTGTTCAAGATCATATTTGTCCTTTTGAGTCATATTAGGATCGGACAAGGATCTTCTAAAAAACATCATGGTTTCTTTACGATCATAATTATTGATACTATTTACAAGCGTTGTGTCACTTTTTCTTAGTATTTCAAATCTGTCATAAGTATGTTGAATTTGATCATTTCTCAATATATTAGGTGATTGCGCATAAGTATCTTCCATAAAAAAAATGCCTAATATCGCAAATAATAAAAACTGAAATAATTTCATAAATTTAGGTATATTTTGATAAAGCTAAAAGCTGATTAATGTATATATTCTGTAAAATAGGTGCTGATACTACCATACTAAATTTAATTATCCATCACATTTTAACGACATGATATTCAGGCAATAAAGTATCAAACGGAGCAAAATTAGTCAAAATATAGGTTTCTTTGACTAATCATACCGGTTAATGTTATTTTATCTTTAAATTGTAGAATATTGAAAAAAAATTGAGCTATAGAAAATACTTTTTGCTACCTTAGCCTTTTAGAATGTATGTGGCATATTTTAAAACAAATAAACTTTAGTTTTTGAAGAAGGTAAAATTCCTATTTCACAGTTTGAAAAACTTTCAGGAAATGGGTACAGTAGTCAGGAGTGGTAGTGCAATGTGTCGCAAAATGACTCAGTTTATTACAAAAGATGATGCAGTCATTGTAGAACTCGGCGCTGGAGACGGCGTGATTACAAGCTATATACTGAAAGCTATGGCAGATGATGCGAAGTTATTTGTATTTGAGATTAATCCAGAACTTTGTGAGATCATATCTCGCATAGATGACCCTAGAATGATTCTTATTAATGATGG
The DNA here is from genome assembly GCA_035326365.1 of Saprospiraceae bacterium. GTDB lineage: Bacteria > Bacteroidota > Bacteroidia > Chitinophagales > Saprospiraceae > OLB9. The sequence continues at coordinate 2,577 of DAOLFJ010000399.1, forward strand.
CGCTCAAAATATGGACCGTCACCTACATAAACATGGAATTTCACAAGTAGATAGTATTATCTCAGCTATCCCATTTTTAGTCTTGCCAAAAGACCTAACACAAGAAATACTGCTAATATGTAGAAAAAACATCAAAAAGGGTGGCACTTTCATCCAGATGCATTACGCTAATGGCATAAAAAAAATGTATGAAGGAATCTTCGGTAATGTAGAAACTTTTTTTGTGCCGATGAATATTCCACCTGGGTACGTCTTTAAGTGTGTGAAGGAGTAAATTTCATAAACTATTTTAAGACATTGTAGTAATAAATTTTAATTGTGCTGTTAATAAAAATTGATGTAGTTCCTATAATAACGAAGCACTGCTAATTCAGCATTTATATATAAAGAGAAATCAAACAAAACACATTGACTTTCTTCGTTTTAACATAAAAAAATGATATGCCTATAAGCCGGATTCTGTATGATGCCGAAGCACCATCTCTATCATTTATCTAAGCTGCCTACCCCTCCGAATATGTCTTGCGACAACAAAACCGAGTAAATTTTGTCCCACACGGGAATACGGATGTACATGGCATTTCAACCCACAAGGTTTATCCTGATGACACATTGCTGCACCACCACGAGAGCTCTTACCTCTCATTTTCACCCTTACTCGGACCCAAGAGCCTGAGCGGTTATTTTCTGTGACACTATGCTGTACCATACCTAAGCATGGCCCCACCCGTTAGGTGGTGTGGTACTCTACGTTGTCCGGACTTTCCTCTTTCAGCTTCCTGAAAGCGATAGAGCGGCATATCAAGCCACAAAAGTACGTCTTTCAAATCGTATACAAGCACTCGTCATCATTAAACCAGTTCAAAACACTTTAAAAATCATATACATTAAATTAATTCATAATGTTTATACGCTTACTAATCATAAAAGTATTACCTTCGCTCCATCAATTATTTTTTTTTAAAATCTGGATCTTTATGACTAGGATTGTCATAGCTGCATTGCTTCTTTTTTCGACAATATTGCTCTATCTGAGCAATAAATCTTCTGACCATGCACCTATTTTGGATAAATTTGAGTCATTTATTCAAGCGTCTTTAAGTCGGGATACTGCTATCGTTAAAGACTTTTTATCAAGTGATAATGACAGAAAAATATTAGAAAAGTTAAATGATTCTCCATTTTTTATAGAAATCTTCATCAATGATTCTATTACCTACTGGACAGATCATACCACCATTAATGAAACAAACAAAAACAGTTATGTACAACTA
>DAOLFJ010000050.1:0-20733 GCA_035326365.1 Saprospiraceae bacterium
TTTGACGTTATCTATACGTCAATAACCTGATTTAGGTCATCTTATTAAAATATCAATAAATCTAAGTAAACATGAACAATACATTTGCGTTCGAACAGAAAAATAGAAATACAGGGAAAAAAATTTCCTTTATCATTCACGTTTTGATTCTATTGATTGCGTTTTTTTACTACCTACCGCAAGTCGAGTTGGATATAGAAGATGAAAAACCACCATATGCGGTCAAAGTTGATTTTACTTTTGAAGAAAGTTCACTGAGTAAATTTGCACATGAAGATGAAGGTGCACAGCGTGCTAAATCTGAATCAGCGCCAGAAGAAACACCTGAGCAGCCAACACAAGAACAAGCAACTCAACCAGAAGTCATTGAGACTACACAGCCACAAGTGATAGATGTACCTAAGCCAGACATCAAGATGCCTACTCCCGTGGTGACTAAAGATGAAGTCATTGAGACAAAGACTCCTATTGAAGAATCGCCTGTAAAAGTAGTAGAAAAGCCTAAAGCACCTACAAGTAAACCAGTACCAACGAAGCCTAGTTCTAGTCCTTCTACAAGTTCTACATCAGGCTCCACTACAGGTACATCTACAACAAAACCTTCTACTGTAGATGGGAAAGATGGTGGTACAGGTAAAGGAAATTCGGGTACAGGAGCAGGAAAAGATAAAGGAGATGATGGAGACGCTGGGGAGGGAAATGCAAGTGACGGTACTGGTGCTTATGATGGATCTGGCGATGGAGTCTTTGGTAGGAAGATTATATATAGGGATATGAGTGCTGCAAAATCTGCAACAACTGTAAGTGGTAAAGTGTCGGTCAAAGTATGCATCAATAGAGCAGGTTTAGTTACGTATGTAGAACTCAACAGTGCAGAAACAACCATTCGCGATAAACAAACTCTTAAAAATTGGCTTAAAGCTGCAAGAGGATATAAATTCCAACCTGATTTGAAAGCACCTAAAGAACAGTGTGGAAAAATGTCATTTACAGTTGATAACTCAGTAAATAATAAATTGAGATAATAATATTAGAAGCGCAAAATGAATCCTTGTTTTGCGCTTTTTTCTATAGAGAATTAAAAAACTAGCCCATATGAGATATTATAGTTTGACGTTTGTGTTTGGAGTGATATTTTTGATTTTGTCATGCCAAACATTAATGAAAGCGCAAGCAACAAGTAAAGATGTACAAATTAATGCATCAGACGTTTCGATAGTTAAATCAATGGATTGTATTGATAATTCATATATTTGCGATTTATCTCAAATTGGTGTTTTCGGGAGAAAAATAATATATAGAGATATAAGTGCTACAAAATCTTTATCTACAATAAGTGGGAGTATCGCTGTAAAGGTTTGTATTAATAGAGCAGGTTTGGTTACGTATGTTGAACTATACCCAGATGAAACAACAATTACGGATAAGCAAACACTTAAAAGCTATTTAAAAGCAGCAAGAACATATAAATTTCAGCCTGATCACACAGCGCATAAAGAGCAGTGTGGCAAACTGCTTTTCAAAATAGATAACTAATCGAAAAAAAGTTAAAAAATATGAAAATAAATTATTATCCAGTTTCGATTTTTACTTTTTTGATTATAGTTAATGCATGTGAAACTCCTAAGGTGACTCAAAGGCCAATAGAAGAAAAACCAGAATTTGTAGTTTCAGATGACCTAATAATCAATATGCTGGATTCTGTGAATGCAAGTGAGTTAAGATATGATGTAACAGGAGGTGGGACATTTGGAAGAAAAATAATATATCGTGATATAAGTGCAGCAAAGTCAGCAACCTTTATAAGCGGTAAAGTCGGAGTTAAAGTATGTATTAACAGAGATGGAATAGTGAAATATGCGGAAATCCTACAAGATAGTTCTACGATAAAAGATGTAAAGACTCTAAAAAAGTTCCTAAAGGCATCATGCGGATATAAATTTCAGCCAAATCCAGATGCTCCTGATTATGAATGTGGTAGAATGAGATTTAAAATAGAAAATACTATAAATAAATTTAACAGAAATTAAAATGAATGTAGCTAAATATTTGTCATTCTGTTTTGTCATAATGACGTTACTTTACGCTTGCGAAACAACAAAGGTCGCTCAAAAATCTGAAATTGAAGTTTCAGATGATTTAATCCTAAAATTAATTGACTCTATTGATTTTTCATCATTGAGAATGGATGCTACAGGGGATGGATTATTTGGAAGGAAAATCATATATCGAGATAAAAGTGCGGCTAAAAAATCAGTTCGAGTAAGAGGTAGAATCAAATTAAAAGTATGTATTAATCGTGATGGTATTGTCAAATATGCGGAAGTACTTCAAGATAGTTCGACAGTAAAAGATATGAAGGCTCTTAAAACCTACCTAAAAGCTGCTGTGGGATACAAGTTTCAGCCAAGCACGGATGTACCTGAATATGAATGTGGAAGTATGTCATTTAAAATGGATTATTGGGTAAATCCTAATTATAGGTGACTTTAATTCAATAATATTGAAATTTATTTTTGCTTTATTCTTTTCCTACCTTTTATTTGTAGTTGTTTCTATACAAATTACCACGTTTTCAAATGCTGATTGATTAAGGAATATTTACCAAGAAGATATAGAACCAATTCTAAATTTATAATCTTCTTTTTGGTCTAGAAGATTTAAGGTTTTTGAAAATTTAGGCAGTATTGGTGAAAAGTATTACTTACGAATGTATTACCATATCCATAAGGTGCTAGGTTTATATCATCTTGGCACCAAAAAGTTTCTGGTAACAATATCAATTTACTCAATAGTATATCAGATAAATCCCAAGCAAAAGGATAATTCTTACCTTTTTTCTTGATGTTTTTTACCACAATAGTTAGATAACTACCCGATTTCATGATGTCTAGAATATTGAAGTAAACATTTGCTAGATCAATGATAAATTGGTTATAATTCGCAATGTTGCCAAGATCTTCCGTATTGTCCGAATAATTTGTTTGAAGTCCTTTTTCTACTCTTTTTGCTTGGTTTTCGGCACCTTTCATATTTAGCATGTCCCAATAAGGTGGCGATGTTATCAAATAATCAATTTCAGGAAAATCATATTTCGATATTTCTCTTGCATCTTTATTTAAAAGAATAAACTTATTCTCAATAGGTGTTTGAAATAGATCTGTTTGCTTTGGTGCTACAATTTCACTGCATCTACCAAATGCAATCTCCGCAAAAAACGGACTCAATTCGGTTCCATAGGCATTTCTTTTAGCTTTAAGGGATGCGACTTGGGTACTACCTGTTCCTGACATTGGGTCAAAAATATTAGCATTTTCAGTCGTAAACTCGTTTAAGAACATAGAGACGAGTTCTTCTGGATATTTTGCTGGATGGAGTATTTCATTCTTTTTTCTTGGTTGTGGTTTTAGAATGAACCAGCTTGGTATCGACGATTTGAAAGTAAAACTGCTTGTCTTTTGTATTTTATTTTCAAATAAAACATGTTTTTTTTCTTCAAAAATACCATGGGATAGTTCATCTTTTCTGAAATATAGACAGTAAAATGTCTTATTATTAGGGATGAATTTTTGATTATCAGTTGTCTTTAGCGACATTTCTTCATTAGTACAGGCTATTTTTTCGTCTTTAAGACTAAATATAGAGCTAAGTTGCCATGCAAGATCCCACGCTAAAGGCATATATTTATCTTCTACAAATACATTTGGAATTAAAACAGTTAAAAAACGTCTATGTGCTAGTGTTTCGAAAATTTTGATACAATAGTTAATGGTTTCTTCTTTTATCTTTTGGTAATCAGAAATATTTTTAATTGAATTTAATGAATTTCTGAGATCAAAGATAGCATATTGTAAGGCTTCATTGTTGAAGTCAGTCGCTTTAATCAATCCTACATTTTGTGATTCACAAATGTTTAATAGAAGCTCAGAATTATCTCCGTAGTAAAATACTTTTTCTTCAGTCTCTTCTTCTCTAATGAAAAATCTTACATTTTCAGTAAACAATTTCTCTTCCGTATCATATTTAAACCATGATTTTTGGAAGGGCAGCCATTCTTTTGAAGTTAACCTATTAAATCTATTTTTCAAAGCTATATATCGTTAGTAACCAAATGATTGGGTATTTTTGTTTTCTTTTGCTTTCGGATCGTATTTGACCATGATGTTTATCCACAGTGATCTTGAAATTCTTAAAAAGAACATATACGTCAAGGCGGCTATGACCAGTAAAATAAACATGGATGTATTCAATGAAAGTTTGAAAATTATTAAGCAAGTACCAATGACACCCAAAAAGAAGAAGGCAGAAATGATATATGATAAAAACATCGCACCATAATAAAATCCAGGTTCAGGTTCAAATTTTTGGTTACATACAGGACATTGTTCCGGCATGGAGATTGGTTTCGAAAATTCAAAAGGTTTTGTAAACAAATCGCCTTCTTGACACCTTGGACACTTTTTCATAAAAGTGTTAAATAAAAAATTTCTTTTTGACATGATCTATATTAAATATTATTTTAGTTGTTTGTTTTCGAGTTTAATAGCTTTTTCTAGTACTTCTTCCTTTAATTTTGTTTTGTATGAAGAAACTTTTTCCAATATTAATTGATCACTACTACCTATGATGGAAGCCGCAAGAATTCCTGCATTTTTAGCCCCATTGAGTGCCACAGTTGCTACTGGAATTCCACCCGGCATTTGCAAAATAGATAAAATTGAATCCCAACCATCTATAGAATTGCTTGATTTTATAGGTACTCCTATTACAGGTAGTGGTGTTATGGATGCAACCATACCTGGTAAATGCGCGGCACCACCTGCACCAGCAATAATAACTTTTACTCCCCGAAGATGCGCGTTTTTGCCAAATTCAAACATTCTTTCGGGAGTCCTATGAGCCGATACGATGGTCATTTCATAGTGTACTCCAAAATAATCAAGCATTTCTGCAGCCTGTTGCATTATCGGCAGGTCAGAGTCGGACCCCATAATGATACTAACTATTGGATTGGTCATGTTTATGATATCACTTTTAAGGTGTTTTGAACAAATTTGGCTTTTTGGATAGCATCATCAAGTTTTTCATCCACGATCGTGACATGGCCCATTTTTCTAAATGGTTTGGTATCTTTTTTACCATATAGGTGTGGATAAACACCTGAAATATTCAAACATTCTTCAATACCTTGGTAATTCACTGGACCGCTATATCCACTTTCTCCCAATAAATTAACCATAACTGCAGGTCTGACAAGAGATGGGTCACCAAGTGGTAAACCCAAGATTGCTCTCAGATGCATCTCGTATTGTGATGTTACATTTGCTTCTATAGTATGGTGACCAGAATTGTGAGGTCTTGGTGCCACTTCATTCACAAGTAATTTTCCTTCTTTTGTTACAAACATTTCAACAGCAAGTAATCCTACAATGTCCATTTTATGTGCAATCTGAATAGCAAGCTTCTCTGCCTCTTCGGCCAATTCATTACTTATAAAAGATGGACAAAACAAGAACTCTACAAGATTTGCTACAGGATGAAAGTGCATTTCAACTGCTGGGAACGTTGCAACGTCACCATTGATGCTACGACCTACGATGACCGCAATTTCTTTATCAATATCGACTATATCTTCTGTAAGACTAGGACCTTCCATCAAATTTGCTAAATCTTCTTGAACTCTAACTACATGAACTCCTTTACCATCATAGCCATCACTTCGGAGTTTCTGAACAAATGGAATACTAAGTGTTCCTTCAGTGATGGTATGAAGAATATCAGATGCTTCTTTATGGTGCTGGAATGAAGAACTTGGAAAGCCTGATGCTTGATAAAATTCTTTTTGGAGTCCTTTATCTCTTATTATTTTTAAAGACGAAGGTTTAGGATAAACCGATTTTCCCAGTTTTTCTAATTCTTCTAATGCAGATACATTGATATTTTCAATCTCAATAGTAATTACATCTAGATTTGCCCCAAAAGCTAATACATCATCGTAATTATTAATATCACCACATATATAATCTCTACATATCTGGGCAGATGGAAATGTACTATCTTTGTCCATAACACTGATGTCTAAACCAAGTTTACTGCCTGCTTGACAAAGCATCTTACCGAGTTGGCCGCCACCAATAATTCCAATTTTTTGTGATAATATATTCAAACTCACCTTAATATCATTTCTGGGGTCAAAGATACATTTTTATGCAGAATAGTTTTGTAACTTGTGTTACTGATATTTTGATATAGATATTTTCTTGGTTTATGTATATTAAAAACATGATAATGATAGAAGAAATTATCCTTTGAAATATTTTTTTTTCATACTTTTGTGCGATAGTCGGAATGACTGACTTATAGTACAAAATGAATCTTAAATGAATTACAGATTTTTAATAGGCTTTTCGGCGTTGCTGCTGTTTTCATGTAAAGAAGAAAAGTCAAAAGTTTTTCAAAGAGAATTAGTAGGAAAATGGGAAGTTTTTGCTTCTGAAATGAATCAGAAACCTAATGAGTTTATGCAAGAAGGTTTCTTCGAATTCAATAGTGACCTGACTGTTGAATCAAATTTATTTGATGATGGAAAAAAACACAATTATAAAGTCGAGGAAGAAAAATTAAAAATTGACACTGAGACACCATTTGAACTCAATATTTCTAAATTGGAGTCTGATACATTGATTCTAGAAGGGAAAATGAAGATATTTCACATGAAGTATTATCTTAAACGACAGAAATAAATCTATTTTTCTCTAAGATATTTATCAATTTTGGCTTACTCTGATCTGATAAAGACATGTAATTGCTGTCGTGGTGAATACAATTATGGAATAAATAATCAATTCAATTAAGTTTGATCCAATCAAAAGAAATTTTTAGTTGTTAATTACATTATATTTGTACTACTAAAATAGGTTTAAATGTTTAAGTATATACTATTAGCAGTTTTATTTTGTTTTTCACTAGAATCAAAATCCATCAACTTGGATGTCAGTTCTTATGTTTTTCATGGGACAAAGAATTATGCAGAATTATATCTTAGAGTAGATGCTAAGTCTGTGCAGTGGTCTATAAAAGATGGTAAAAATGAAGCTGCTGTTGAGTTTTTAATATTTATTACAAATGATAAAAATAATATTGTTGGGTATGATAAATTTATTTTAAAGACTAGTGATCTTGACAGTATTAGGGACTTTTTAGACGTAAAAAGGTTTGTATTAAATGCAGGTGATTATACAGTAAAGGTTGAAGCCTTTGATTTTTCAAATCCTGATGACAAAATTGAATTAGAACAAAAGATATATGTGTCTCCACAAACATCTCCAGTATTTATATCTGACATTTTGGTTCTTGGCGATGTCCATAAGGATAGTACGGAGTCGTCCTTGGTAAAAAACGGTCTTTACATGGAGCCACTCGCATATAATTATTCATCAAAAGATGATCAGTTGATTAATTTTTATCTTGAAGTTTATAATGAAAAGAAGGATTTGACACAAGATTATTTTGTACAATATGCCTTAATGGAAGGATTCAAATCTAATTTAAATGCTAAACAGCTGCTCGTAAAATATAAAAAATTATCCAACTTAGACGTTGAACCATTATTGTTGAATTTCCCAACAAGTAACATAAAATCAGGCGATTATCATCTATTGATTAATATCGTGGATAAGCAAAAGAATATCGTATTTTCAAAATCTGCAAATTTCGTAAAAAGTAACCCCGAAGCTGATATAGCATTTCTAGAAAGCTACAATGATAACTTGGAAAATTCTTTTGCTCAAAAATTGAAGCCAGAAGACATGGATTTTATTATCAAGGCACATTTTCCAATCACAGACCAAAGTCAAACTGCTACCTTGAGAGAGTTATTATTATCAAATAAGATTAAAAGCCAACGTTCATTCATTTTCCAGTTTTGGAAATCAAGTAATCCAGCAAACCCTGAAGCTGCATATAACGGATATATGGAAGTTGCAAAAGCAGTAGACAAGAAGTTCTACACCAATGCAGGTTATGGTTTTCAATCTGATAGAGGACACATATTTCTTAAATATGGAAAACCAACCAACGTCATCACTGTAGAAACTGAAGTGGATGCACCACCTTATGAAATATGGTATTATAATAATATGCCACGTACAAGACAAACTAATGTGAGGTTTCTATTTATTAACAAATCTTTGGCACACAATGATTTTCATTTATTGCATTCTACCTGTTTGAGCGAAAGGTCTAATCCTGCATGGGAAACCGTATTGTATGGTTCTGTGCCGAATGATAGAAATGGAAATTCTGTTGATGCTACAACGGTAAAAGAAAATTTTAATAGAAACGCTCGTAGATATTTTAACGAATTTTAGTACTGGTGCTTTATGGGCACTCGTTTAATACTTTTTCAACATCTAGGATGGTACTTTCTTTGAAGTCTCTGGCCCATGTATGATTTACATAGTTAACAATATTGGTAATTTCTGTAGCACTAAACTTCTTGAAAGAAGGCATTTGCTTCAATAAATAAGTAGAATCTTGAAAAATAGTATCATTCAAACCATTTTTAATAATACAAGCGAAATTAGTAGATCCAATTTGAACTGACGATGACAATGCAGGTATTAAACCACCAAGTCCACTACCGTCTTCCATATGACAGTTTTGGCAGTTTGCTGCATACAATCTCTTTCCTTGCATATAAGTTGTATCCCCACAACTCGTTAAAAAGAATATTGGCAATAAGAGAAGTAAAAAAAGCACTATTAAATAATTCCTAATACTATTCATTGTAAGTTTTATTTACTTTTATATGATTCTAAAAGTTTATCGACGTCTGCGATTATCTTTGGAGTATTTTCAGGATCTGTTCCTTCACTAAAAGAACGAACATGACCTTCCTTGTCTATCAGTAAAATCTTACCGCTGTGGTCAAAGCCACCTGGTGCATCTGCATCTTCAAATGCAGCAACAAAAAATGTATTTGCAAGTTCTAAAGTAGCATCTTTATCGCCAGTAAGGAAATACCATTTATTGTGATCGATCCCTAAGTTATCGGCATACAATTTAAGTTTTGCGACATCATCTCTTTTCGGGTCAAGTGTGAATGAAACAAGTTTTACGTTTGGTTTGTCTTTTACAGCATCATAAATCTTTGTCATTTCTTTCATAACCTTAGGACAGATAGAAGGACATGAAGTGAAAAAGAAGTCAGCTATATAGATGTATTCAGACATTTTTTTGTTGTCAATCAATACACTATCCTGATTTAAATGAGCATACTCACCTACTTTGTGATGAATTTCTATTCCATTTTCTACCACTGTTTGGCCAAGATAGGGTAGGTCACCACTTTGGGGTGAACAGCTAAAGAATGTCAAAACAGTTACAATAATCAAAAGATGTATTTTGGGATTCATATTATTTTGAGTTTAAGGTTTTTAAAGAATCTAGCACTTGTTTTCCATTTTTAATACTTTCATACATGGCATCGCTAACCTTACTGATTTTTATTTTCTCACTTTCCAGATATGCTGCTTCTTCTGATTTATCATCTGGTAGCTTAAATTCAGCCATCCAAGTCATCATTGCTTCATCTGCATCGTCCAACGCTTTGACATTTTTTAAAATTAAATCCTTTGTTCCGGGTGTTTCTATTGCTTTTAAGTCCTTTTTAATGGTGTGAATAGTAGACATTTCAGGCATTACAGCATCATGAATTTCCATAACTTCTTTGTACAATGGACTTTCTTGGTTTTCTATTTTTGCATTTTCTTTACAAGATGAAAGTAGGAGAAAAGCTATAAAAAATCTATATATCATGTTTTCAAAATATTGTTTTGCAAAGGTACGATTTTGTATGAATACAAAAGACGTAAATATGGCAAAAGTAACCATTTACTAATTTTAGATAATTCTAAAGATAAGTGTCCATTCTGCAAATTTAATTGTTGTTGATCACGTATGGGTGTTAGAAATTGGTCTAATTATTGTCATTATTATTATATGGCAGGCAATAAACCATCAAAAAAGAAGATAGCATTTCCAATATCTGAACAATTAGATCAGTATCTCAAACGATATGGTCGAAGTGCTACTTTCCCTATACAATATGAAGATATGACTAGGTATATTGCTTCCACACCATTGTTAGATAGTAAGGGGAATGATCTATTTTGGGAAACTGTTTACTATTCAGAATATGACCAAGAGATGATTAATGAGGCACTATGTGTCATTTATTCGCTCTTAAAGACAGATGGAGACCGAGAAGTCATTGATCATTTGTCTATAAGTAGAATTGATTTTTGTATATTTGGCAATACAAATCCTTTTAGGGTCAGAATTATAAATAAACTCAATGATAATTATGATCACTTCTATATTAAAAAAACTGATGCTTCTAGAGTATATGGTTTAGAATTGGAAGAGTTGCTTTCGCCAAATAGTCTTTCTTATCTAGTACATAAAGACACCCTTATAGAAGAACATATCGCTGGTATACCTGGTGACGACTTTATAAAGAATCATATTAAAATAGACACCTTTAACCAAATACGGGTAGCTAAAGAGTTTATAAAATTTAATGAACGGTGTTTTATCCAACTTTTAGGGGATATGCGAGCGTACAACTATATTGTTGATATTACACCCGATATAGAAGGATCTCAATACAGGATAAGAGCAATAGATTTTGACCAACAGTCTTATGAAGGCAGAAAACAATTTTACCTCCCACAATATTTCAAAGAAAACAATGGTATCTTGAAACTAGGTTTTGACAATCTCACTTATGACTCTGTCAAACAATACCAATTGGAAGAACGATCTCTCATCGCACGTAGAGCAAAAATCTCAAGAGATAGACTGACTAAGTTGTTACGATGTATGATTGCCGATAATATTTCGTCTGATGACAAAGTGGAGAAACTAAGAGCTGACCTAGCCAAACACCATCACAACAAAGCATTTCTACATTGCAAAAATATGGGGGAAATAGTTTTGTTAAATATAAAACTAGTTGTCCAAAAAGAATTTACACAAAGTATTTTAGAATTATAAAAAAAAATACCCATCGACTGAGTCAAATGGGTATTTAGATTTATTTATGTACTTAATTTATGATTAGTCCGTGATGTACGGATAATCTTTTTGAGTATAATTATCTTCGTATAACTCTGATGGTACAGGATAAGAAGAGTTTTCTGCAAATTCCATTGCATTATCCACCTCAATATTAATAGCATCAATAATGGCATCTACTTCTTTTTGAGTAGCAATCTTTTCTGCAATGATTTTGTTTTGGATCATTACGACAGGATCTCGATCTTTGTAAGCTTCAAGTTCTTCTTTTGTCCTATATTTTGCAGGATCAGAAACAGAGTGACCTCTATATCTATATGTTTTGATTTCTAAATAATAAGGACCTTTTCCAGATCTGATGTGAGCTGCAGCTCTCTGAAGTGCTTCGTGAACTGATTCTGGACTCATACCGTCTACAGTCTCACTTGGCATGTCAAAAGCCAATCCAATTTTTGCTAGGTCGTGCACATTACTAGTACGAGTTACCGACGTTCCCATAGCATACATATTGTTTTCACAAATGTACAATACGGGAAGCTTCCAAGTCATCGCCATGTTAAATGATTCGTACAATGCCCCCTGTCTAGCAGCTCCATCACCAAACATCGTAACACAAAATTTGTCTGTTCCTTTGTATTTCTCTGCAAAGCCTATGCCTGTTCCTATTGGAATTTGTGCACCTACGATACCGTTACCTCCGAAGTAGTTGTGCTCTGCTGAGAAGAAGTGCATACTTCCACCTTTCCCTTTCACACAACCAGTTTCTTTACCATACAATTCCGCCATACATGAATTGGAATCAAGTCCTCTTGCAAGAGCGATACCATGCTGTCTGTAGGCAGTTACAATTTTATCTTCTTTCTGAATGCCAGTCACTAATCCAGCAGCAATTGCTTCTTGACCGATATAAACGTGACAAAATCCCCTTATTTTTTGTTGAGAATACGCAAAAAGTGTTTTCTCTTCGAATCTTCTAATACGGTACATCGTTTCAAACCAAGTCAAGTAAGTTGCTTTGTCATACTTGTTTGTCTTTACTTTTTTGTCCGCTGCTTTCTTTTTTTCCAATACTTCTGCCATAACGGGATATTAATTTTATAATTGGGTTGATTTATTTTAAACCGTAAAATTACTGTATTGTTGTTACATTTGCAAAATTGACTCTTTGATTTTTAAAATATATTGATCTCCATTTAATTTTTAGTTAAATTTATGGAATTTAAAATTTTAAAATCATGTCAAACGTTCTCTTTTTAATTAATAGATAAATAAGCTCCTTATGTATAAAATGTTCGTTTTTTTATGGTGTTGTTTAACATTGACTAGTACAGTCGCCCAAAATCAAAAAAGGGTCAGTCTGCCGAAAGACTCCTTATATAATGCCAATATCAAAAAATCAAAACTTTATGGAGTATATATTCCTAGAGATATAGATGATGCGATGGCAAAATTGATGGAACTTACCACTGATGAAGCTAGAAAACCAATGCTCAAAGTAGGTGAAGATACAATAGCTAAAAAACTTCATTTCGGATTGGGAAGATGGATGGAGTATAATTGGAATTTTGATGAAGGGTCTAGATTTTCTCACGTTTTAAGGGAAAAAGGACTGACATATACTGAAGATATGACCAGGTTTATGTTAATCACTTTTCATAGACACATATCAGGGAAGCCTTTGGATACAGATGCCTTGATTGCTAAAATTGTAGCAGAAAGAAATAAAAAGATACAAGAACAACGAGATAAAAATCAAATCATCAAAGTAGAAACACGTAAAGTAGAACAGAAAGAATAGGTAAAATATTAATTTTAACAAAAATTTAATTTGGCCAATACATATTGCCTAAAACCCATAAAATCAGCTATTTAGGTTGGTTTAGCTTAAGTTTTTGTTTTCAGTCAAATATTATTTTGAACAATTGAATGATTCATTTTATTTATATGTTGATACATTGGAATTATATTTTTAAATCCAACATAATTTCATTTTTAATCATTAAAATCAACAACTAAATGAAAAGTTTTTTCAATTTACTATTAATTCCAGCATTATCTCTACTTTTGGTAAGTGCTGATGCTCAAATCAAAACACCTGCGGCAAGTCCTAGTTCTAAAGTGGAGACTACGGTAGGATTGACAAATGTGACGCTTGATTATTCAAGACCTAGCAAGAACGGTCGTAAAATTTTTGGTGATTTAGTACCTTTTGGTTCACTTTGGAGAACAGGTGCAAACAAAAACTCAATTGTTACTTTCAGCGATGATGTAATGATAGGTGGTAAAGAAGTAAAAAAAGGTAGTTATGCTATTTTTACAAAACCAAGTCAAACATCTTGGGAAGTTACTTTTTACACTGATACAGAAAACTGGGGAACTCCTGAAAAATGGGATGATGCAAAAGTTGCTGCAAAAGTAATGGTTTCTCCTCAAGCTATCAATACTGTAGAAACATTTACACTTAATGTAGGAAATGTCACAAATGAAAGTTTCCACCTAGAAATCATGTGGGATAATGTAAATGTACCTGTTAAAATCGAAGTACCTACTGATAAAAAAGTTTCTTCTAGTATCACTGCTGTCATGGCTGGACCTTCAGCAAATGATTATTATAATGCAGCTAGATATTACAGAGAAGCTAAAAAAGACTTGACTCAGGCATTAGCATGGATGAACAAATCAGTAGAAATGGGTAATGACAAGTTTTGGGTATTGAGACAAAAATCTTTGATAGAGGCAGATATGGGTAATTTTAAAGCAGCGATAGCAACTGCAAATGAATCATTAGCAAAAGCAAAAGAAGCTGGTAACAATGATTACATTAAAATGAATATGGACTCAATAGCAGCTTGGTCAAAAAAATAATAGTTAAGTTTTATAATTCTTGACTTAGATAAAAGGATGGTAATCTGAAATGGTTGCCATCCTTTTTTTTATTTTAAAAAGGGAAATTTTCTATCAAACTCCTTAAAAACTCAGGAAGAATAGCAGGTCGACTCACAACAGCAATCATAATACCAGCAATCGCACCAAAAAAGTGTGCATCGTGGCCAATGTTATCGTTTTGATTTTTTGCTGCCCAAGATTCATACCATAAATAAAGGACTCCGAAGATGATAGCTGGTACACCTATGCTAAAATAAAGATAAATATTTTTCCATGGGTAAATCAAAATGTAAATAAATAAAATACCAGATACTCCACCAGATGCTCCAATCGCAGTATAATATGGATTGTTTTCATGTTTATAATAGGTAGGTATGTTGGCAAGAATGACAGTCAATAAATAAGTGACGCCAAATAAGATACTACCACCAATCATTCCAAAATGGTAGGTATAATATTGCTCTAGGGCTGTACCAAAGGAGTGAAATACAAACATATTTATAATCAAATGCATATAATCTCCATGAAGAAAACCTGAGGTTAGCCAACGATAATATTCCTTTCGCTGATGCTCTACAGCAGGGTAGTGTTTTAACTTGTCAAACATGGTTCTATTGTTAAAAGCCAAGAAAGAAACAATACATGTAATCACCAATATGATTATGGTAAGACTCATAAATAAGGATTTAATTGTTGCAAAGGTATTTAAATATTATGGTATTTTTCGTTTTTGATGATGGTGTAACCACGGTAGATTTGTTCTACTAGAAAAAGTCTAACCATCTGATGAGAAAAAGTCATTTTAGATAAAGAGATGAGATGATTGGCCCTATTTCGTATGAGTTCATGGTGTCCATAAGCTCCACCTATCAGGAATATGAGCGATTTTGTAGACTGAACTTGCATTTTTTCGAGATAAGCTCCAAATTGTACAGAATCATATGACTGACCTTTTTCATCGAGTAGTACTAAAATGTCTTCAGATTTTAATTTGGACAAGACCATTTCGGCCTCACGTTTTAGTGTATCTGTAGGTAGTTGACCTGCTTTTACATCTTTAAATTCTTCATAATTGATCTGTGTATAGTGTTTAAGCCGTTTTAGATACTTATTTATGCCTTCTTCTAGATATTTTTCGTCTGTCTTGCCTATGGACCAAATGGATACTTTCATAACCCAAATAAATAATTCAAATACAATTTTGTTCAAATATTTTGATGATTTTTTAAAAAACTATACCTTCACGCTCCAAAATTGAACGATAGATGACCTCCAATGCTAGTGAGAATATAAATGTATGGCTTACTCAAATAAATAATGACTTCAAAGCCGCTGTGTCAGTTGACTGTGTGATATTTGGATATGACGATGATGCTCTCAAAGTATTGGTATCTAATTGTGATATGCCACCTTACACTGATCAGTTTTCATTGTTAGGAGATATTGTTCATCCTGATGAAACTACAGATGAAGCAGCAAAACGTGTACTTATTGCAAAAACAGGATTTACGGACGTATTCCTTGAGCAAGTGCAAGTTTTTAGTGATATAAATCGTCACCCATTGAGTCGTGTGATCACAGTTGCCTATTATTCTTTGATAAAAATTGATGAAGACCATTTATTGCACCTTGAGAAAAATAGTAATCTAAGGTGGATGGATGTCAATGAAATTACTTCCTTAGCATTTGATCACTTTACTATTATGAAAACATGTCTTTGTCGGATGCAAAAGCAATTGAGAGAGCAACCTATTGGGTTTAATTTACTTCCTGAGAAGTTTAGTTTGTTACAATTACAAAGATTATACGAAGTAATCCTAAATATTGAATTAGATAAAAGGAATTTCAGAAGAAAATTGAATTCCTTGGCCATTTTGAAGGATATAGGGGAGATAGAAGAGTCAGTATCTCACAGGCCTGCAAAACTATATGCTTTTGACAAAAGTATTTATGAGAAAAAGAAGAATTCGGGATTCAACTTCGACTTGTAAAAATTAAATATATTATTTTGTATACCTATTAGAAGAGTGACTTCTAAACGAAAATCTTAAAGTAAGATTTATTGTACAAGACATTAAAAGGACAAATATAAGTTCTTATCTAAATGCAAAATAGATAATAACTAAAAGTACTACAGTAACCAAAATGGCAATCTTAAAAAACTTTCTTTCTTCCTTAATATCGTTTGCGGAACTTACTTGTTGTTTCGGTGTGGATTTACCTCTATATTTTGACATGGCTTATTATTTTGTTAGCACTAAGGTAAGATAAAATTAACCACATAAAAAAATATTCTTACCAAAAAATATTCATACAATTGCTAATGCTTTGATAATCAATATTATGACTTTGCATTATTCTTCATACCCAAAATGCTTTAACATTCTATCGTCATTACGCCAATTTTCTTTGATCTTTACATTAAGATCCAAATAAGTATGTTTGCCCATAAAGGCTTCGATTTCTGTTCTAGCGGCAATGCCTAATTTTTTGATAGCTTCCCCGTTTTTTCCTATTATGATTGGTTTTTGAGACTTCCTGTCTACATAAATGTCTGCATAAATCATGAGCAAGGGCGCACCATTTTTTTCTTCTTCTTTAAATCTAGATATACTGACTTCACATGAATATGGAACTTCTTGTTTATAAAGCATGAGTAGTTTTTCTCTAATGATTTCTGAAACAAAAAATCTTTCTGTTTTGTCGGAAAGTTCATCTTTAGGATAATAAGGAGGTCCTTCAGGTAGTGTTTCTAAGATTTGATCGAGTAGTGTTTGTGTATTTTCTTTTTTGTCTGCAGATATAAAGAATACTTCATCAAATTTTATTTTGTCTTCCCACCAAGAAGCGACTTCATCTGCTTTACTATCTTTGTCTATATCTATTTTATTGATAATTAAATATTTGGGCACTTCCGTATTCAATAACGCTTTAAGTACTGGTTCTTCACCAGTATATTTTTCAAAAATATCAGTAACAAATAGAATAATATCAGCATCTTCGAATGAAGAAAAAGCAAATTTATTCATTGATGTCTGCATTCCATAAATGGGGCGATCTATAATGCCTGGAGTGTCTGAGAATACAACTTGATAATCATCCTCACTGAGTAGCCCAAAAATTCTATGACGTGTTGTCTGAGGTTTGCTAGTAATGATGGACATTTTCTCTCCTACAAGCGCATTCATGAGCGTAGATTTACCTACATTGGGATTGCCTATGATATTTACGAAACCTGATTTATGAGCTGTCATAATAGACTTTTTTGACGATTATTCATGATATTTTCTATTTCATCCACAATATAAGCAGGTTTTTTAACTCTCCAATTGATATCGTTATATTCAGGTCCAAAATTTAAATAATAGTGTAATCTAAATTTTTTCATTTCATCGAGTACGTGATCAAAAGTATTTACTAAACATATCCAACCATTTTCATCTTTTACATCATCATACCACTCTTCATAGTAACTATCATCATCCCCATGATAATTAAGCACATTGTCACATAAGATTACAAATCTATTTATATCCTTCTTTAGGAAAACATCAGCAAGATCACGTTTTAGAAACATGATGTCATTCCCAATACAGTCATTCCACTCACCAATCAACTCAATAAGTGCAAATTTTCTTTTATAATCTACGTAAAGGATTTTACAATAAAGCGTCTCTGAACCAAAAAAATCCCATTGGGGATGTATGTAATAATTATAAATCTGACTAGTAAATTTAAATTCATCATATGTTCGTCCATAAAATGGAGATTTGCTATCTCTTTCAGCTGCATATTCATCTCTCCAGCCGAACCAAGGCTCTATATCGTGCATATATTTATTTGTGTATTCTATCTGATTATTTACAAATTGTAAGTGGGCAAATGCTCAATTCATTTGATTTGGTAAAGTTGCAAAACAGATATATTATTTATTTTGTTTCAGACTGTATCGTATTATTGTATTTATTGGTACTAGTTATCAACTCGACAGTCCATGGCATATCATGATCAAATTGGTGTTTTCTATCATAACAATCTACCCGACAGCTTTTGCACATGACATATTCACAAGGTTCACTTTGAATAGAAATATCCACATCATCTTCAGGAAGGTGGTTGCTGATGATTTTCTTCAATGACTGTATCTCATATTTAGATTTGCGCATATCAAAATACCATGGAACGGTAAGGTGAAGATCTACATGTGAGACACTCCCAAATTTCAGATACGTCAATTTGTGAATGTAAATCCATGATGGGGATTTATGTTCTTCTAAATGTCCAATCAAAATGCCTAAAGCTGTCACGTCAGCTTCGTCCATCAATCCATTGAGTGTAGTTCGCAAAACATTAAAACCAGTGACCAATATAAAAAATCCAAAGACTATTGCAAGTACACTATCGATCCATTGTAGTCCTGAAAACTTATAAATGACCAAGCCACCGATAAGCGCTAGGGTAGAGTAGGTATCAGAAATCAGATGTTTACCACCTGCAATCAGACCAATAGAATTCGATTTTTCCCCTTCATTTATGCTGTATTTCCCCATTAAATAATTAATAATGGATGTAAAAAGAAGTAAATAGATTCCTATATCCATCTTGACTACAGCTACAGGACTTCCCAATCTTTTAATAGCTTCTATGATGATTAAAATCCCTGCAATTCCTATGAGGATACCTTCAATGGAAGCTGTAATTAATTCTACCTTGCCGTGACCGTACGGATGGTCTTCATCCCTAGGTTTTATAGCAAATTGAAGACTTTTAAGTGTAACAAAGCCTGTGATGATATTGACCGTGCTTTCTAATGCGTCAGAAAGGATACCAACTGAATTCGTGAGGTAAAAAGCAGCTACTTTTATAAAAAACAAAATGATCCCACCAATGAAAATGGTCTTTTGGATTTTTATTTTATGAAGATGTATGGACATTCTATTATTTAAGTGAAATGTACAAAATGACTTTCAATGGTATCTAAAGATCGACCATTTTGCTATTTTTGTGTTCTTATTCACCACAAATGTATTATAAATAAATGATCTGGAAAATAAAACCTGATGTAAACGTCATAAACAAATTCAGTCAAAACACACTCGCATCTCACTTGGGTATAGAAGTTACTGAAGTCGGCCCTGATTTTATCAAAGCTAGAATGCCTGTCGATCATAGAACAAAACAACCTGCAGGACTACTTCATGGTGGCGCATCCGTAGTACTTTCAGAATCAATGGGCAGTGTAGCTAGCTACTGTTTGATAGAAGACATATCTCGCCAATCAATAGTCGGAATAGAGATAAATGCAAATCATCTCAAATCAGTCAAAGAAGGATTCGTATATAGTATCACTAAACCTGTTAAGATAGGCAGAACCTTGCACATCTGGAACACTGAAATATTTGATGAGTCTGATAATTTGGTTTGTGTATCTAGATTGACAGTTATGGTTATTGAAAAAGTTTAACCTTCTAATATGAGTTTTTATGTTCAAAGGTCTGCTGAATGACAATATCATTCATTTTACAAAAATAATATTATATAAATAATTATATTTACGCCAAATATAACAATCATTATGGTAAGAGTTTTTTTTACACTTCTTTATTTTATGGCTTCATTTTCGATTTTGATGGGGCAAAATGCGTCTTTAAATGCTAATGTACTTTCACGTGTACAGTTCCAAGGCAATAACAGTGATGTTTGGGGATATCAGAAAAATGGTATTAATTATGCCATTATTGGAAATGCTAACAAGACTAGTGTTTTTTCATTAGAAGATCCTACTAATCCTGTATTGCGGTATGAAGCGAATGGTGCACAAAGTATATGGAGAGACATCAAAAGTTACAATAACCATCTTTATGTCACAACCGATCAAGGACAGGACGGTCTTGTTATCATTGATATGACTAAAGCTCCTGATACTATAAGTCACACAAATTTTAGACCTGAATTTAATATTAATGATCAATCAAGTATTCTTCACCGATGTCATAATCTTTACATTGATGAAAATGGCATTTGTTACCTTGCAGGATGTAATGTCAGCCAACGAGGTGTCCTAATGTTTGACCTTAATGTGAATCCAAATAGTCCTGAATATAAAGGTATTGCAGATCAGACTTATTCTCATGATGCTTTTACTCGTGGTGACACTTTATACGCGTCAGAAATCAATATTGGTAAACTTACCATATATGATGTGAGTGATAAAGCTAATCCTATAGTATTAGGTACACAATCCACTTCTAGGGATTTTACGCACAATGCATGGCCTTCTGATGATGGGAAATATGTTTTTACAACAGATGAAAAAGCTGGTGCATATGTGGATGCTTATGATATTACAGATTTACCCACAATAAAGTTAATAGATAGATTTCGACCTTTAGAAAGAGAAAATGACGGTGTGATACCGCATAATACGCACTATTACAAAGGATATTTAGTGACTAGTTGGTATACTGACGGTGTGAGGATTGTAGATGCCCACAAACCGGACAACTTGATTGAGGTTGCTTACTATGATACTTGGGAAGATGCAGCAGCATGTCACAATGGTTTTTCTGGTTGTTGGGGAGCATTTCCTTTTACAGGTACCAATATTATTTATGCAAGTGATATTAATAATGGATTGTTTGTCATTGATGTAGATTATAAAAGAGCTTGTTATCTTGAAGGTGTTGTCAAAGATGCTGATGGACTTGCGGTATCAAATGCTAGAATCGATATTTTATCCGATCAGCTTAATAAAGAATTTTCGTCTCC